>JAQVWQ010000076.1 GCA_028709615.1 Clostridia bacterium
CAAGCAAAAGATGGCCAAGTTAAAACCTATTATACAGTCAATATTGCCCATATCGGCTTTGATACCGCCGTAGTCGCCAAGGCCGCCGAGCTTAAAACCCGCCCGCTGATTACCGGCAGCGCAGCTTATTTGCTGAGCGTTTTTTATAATTTAATCAATAAATCAGGCGAAAATCTGCGTATTTGCGCAGACGGTCAAATACTGCACAACGGCCCCCTGCTGCTGGCCGCTGCCGCCAACGGTGGATTTTACGGCGGCGGACTGCCGGGCGCGCCGCTGGCGGCGGTTGACGACGGCCTGCTCGACCTTTGTCTTATTAAAGATACCTCACGCAGCAAATTTGTTTCACTGCTGCCCTCTTATTTAAAAGGCCGGCATCTGCAAAACAAACGCGCGCAGCAAATCATCATTTACCGCCAATGCCGCGAGCTGACAATAACCCCCAACAACGGTACGGCTCTGCTCTGCCGCGACGGAGAAACCACTGCCGTCGGCGGCCTATTATCCGTACGCCTTTTGCCAAAGGCCTTGCGCTTTGTTGTGCCGCAAGGTAAAGCTCAAAAATAAGCTGCTACTTAAACCATTTATAATACAACAATTTAATGTTAGCAACAAAAAAGCCTGCTCAAACGAGCAGGCTTTAGCGTGTTTTTTATCTTTTATTTCTTAAAAAGGAGGGCAGCTCGACATCTCCTAAATTGACGGGCTTAATCACGCCATCAGGAATTCGGCTGATCGGCTGCTGAGGATTACGCAATGACGATTGCGGCGTGGCAGGGCTGTAAGCCTCGCCCCTGGCATCAGCACCGAAGGTACGGCCCGAGCCCAATTTAGAAGCAGGAAAGGCGGGGGCTGTTGTTTCATCAACGGCGGGGCGGAGCGGAGTAATCGGTTCAAAAGCCGCGGCACGGCCGTCAAAGCCGGCCGCAATAACCGTCACGCGGATCGAATCCTCCAGCTCTGGATCAATGCCGGCACCAAAAATAATCATCGCATCGGGGTCAGCCACCTCGTAGATATAGCGCGCGGCCTCGTTAGCCTCGATCAGGCTCATATTTTCGCCGCCCGTTATGTTCAGCAAAATACCGGCCGCACCCTTAATTGAGGTTTCCAGCAGGCTGCTGGAAATAGCGGCCTGCGCGGCTTCAACCGCTTTATCCTCGCCGGAGGCAAAGCCAATGCCCATCCAGGCACTGCCGGCGTCCTTCATAATCGTTTTAACATCGGCAAAGTCAAGGTTAATGACGGCGGGCTTGCAAATCAGGTCGGATATGCCCTGAACACCCTGGCGCAGCACATCATCGGCAATAGCAAAGGCCTCGTTCATTGTGGTTTTTTTGTCAACGACCTGTAAAAGCTTATCGTTGGGAATGGTGATCAAGGTATCGACCTTGTCGCGCAGATTGGAAATGCCCTGTTCGGCTTGCTGGGCACGCCTGCGCCCTTCAAAACAAAAGGGACGGGTCACAACGCCGACGGTTAAAACCCCTTTTTCGCGGGCGACCTCGGCCACTACGGGAGCGGCTCCCGTACCCGTACCGCCGCCCATACCCGCGGTAATAAAAACCATATCGGTATCATCTAAAATGGCTGCGATTTCTTCGCGGCTCTCATCGGCGGCTTTTTTGCCTATTTCGGGGTTAGAGCCCGCGCCCAGCCCCTTGGTCAGTTTAAGACCCAGCTGAACGGTATTCTCGGCCATTGAGTGTCCCAAGGCCTGCACATCTGTATTCATAGCAACGAAAGAGACCCCAGAAAGGCCGCTTTTTATCATTCTGTTGACAGCATTGGAACCGCCGCCGCCCACACCAAGAACCTTTATTTTAGCATAACCGCCGGCAGCTTCGTCATCAAAATATATCATTAGCCGATAAACCTCCTTAATATACACATCAGGCAACTATGACTTAATAAATTCAACAAAAGTTTTTTATTCCCTGCCGAATAATGAATAAACAAAAAAAGAAAATCTTGCTAATTTCGTCAAATAGGTTAGTTTGCGGATTTGTAATAATAGACGGCTTTTTCAGGCAGGCTGACATCTATGTAATCCAGCCCCGCCAGCTTGTCCGCCTCTTTTAGGTTGGCGATAATCTCTGCGGCCACCTTGTATTTTCCCGTTACCCCCTCGGCATCGCCCAAGCGGATTTCGATCCGATCCTTGGTAAAAATCACTATTTTTTCCGCGTTGGCGGCGTTGACCTCATAAATCTCAGAAATTGCTTCAGCCGGCAAAGCCGCCAGCACGCTTAAGCCGTCCTGTAAAGAGGGACCTTCAATTTTGCTGCCGGGCACAATCCCCTCTGCCACAGCCTCGGAGGCTAAAAGCAAGGGAAAATCCAAAGCGGCAAGCGTCGAATAACGCTGCAAAACAACTCCTTGGCTATCTAAACAAACAAAGCCGCTGCCCGTAGAAAAATAAGCCGCCGGTTGCCGCTCGCTGACGGTAATTTTAATGGTGGAGGGCAAAAAGCGCCGTACCGTTGCCGATTTAATGCGCGGCTCGACAGTCAACGAATATTCCGCCCGGCGCAGCGAGGCGGCAAAAATATTTTCGCCTTGAGCGATCCCGCACAGCTCGATAATCCGTTCGCGGCTGACTTCGGTATTGCCGTTAACCTCAAAACGGTCAACGGCAAAAAAGGCCGTAGTAGAAAAATAATAACCGCCGGTAACGGCAAGCAACAGCAAAACCAGCAGCAAAACCCAGCGCAAGCTGCCGGCCTTTTTTTTGCGTTTTTGGGGATCGGGAAATTGCAGCGTATTATGAGAATGGCTCATGGCGTGCCTCGAATTATAATTGAGATATTATCTCGTATTATAACAAACAATTTTGGCAAGCGCAAGAGTCGGGCCCCATAAAAAAATACAAAGGGGCGCCCCTTTGTATTTTAATTTATTTTAAATGATCCAAACCAGCAGCAAAACCCAAAACGAAACAAACAAAATAAAGGTCGCCCAAGCCGTCCGCTTGGTACTGCGATATTCGCGCAGCAGGGTTTCCAAGGCCCCCGGGAAGCGGCGCAGCTCCTTGGTCATCAGATCCGAAAGATGGGTATTTAAAATGCGGTAATAGCAATCCATCTCCTGGTGAGTGGGGCGAAAAAGCAAGCCCATGCTGATGGTGGCGACAAAGGCTAAAATAATGCTCAGCAAATAGAGGTTCATCCAGCTGGGCCAGACGATAACGCCGTTATTGGTTAAAAGCGTCAGGATGCACAACGAGGTAATGCCGACACTCATACCCGAAAAAGCGGCCAGAGAATTCATGCGCGGCCAAACCAGGGCTAAAAATATTACAGGCAGCCAGCCGACGGCAAAAATCGCCGAGGCAAAAACAGAAAGATTGTAAATAGTGATCGGCGCAAGATAAGCGATAATGCCGGCAAAAATAATCACAACGGCCTGAGCGGCGCGTCCCCTTTTAATATTCTCCCGCTCCGTATCATCATCAATGTTGCCGCTGATATTATACAAATCGCGCGATAAGCCGAAGCCGACGATGGAAAACAAGCTGGAGGCCGTGGATATAATAGCGCAGATAATCGCCACGATGCCGATCGCCCCCAGCCAGCCGGGGATTTGCGTGGTATAAGCCGTAACCATAATCGCATCGGAATAAGGAACCACCGCATCGGTCACATTCATAGCTCCCGCTGTAATATAAACCAGGGTTACCATTACGGCAATTAAGGGCACGGATATTAAGCAGGCCTTGATCACCGCAAAATCGTTGCGGGCGGGAAAAACACGCGAGATGACCATCGGCGAGCAGGCAAAAAACATCATCCAAACCAAAAATTGCGACACGCTCCAGCTGATGGGCTTATTTTCAAAGCCTCCGCGCAGCCAAAAATTATCTAAGGCGGCGGGCAGATTGGTCGTAAAATTTTCGATGCCGATATTGTTTAATATCATCGGGCACAAAATCAGCGAACCGATCAAAATCGGTACAAACATCAAGGTATCGGTTAGCATTACTCCCCACATACCGGCCGGCACACAAAAGAGCAGCAGCGTAATGACAAAGATTAAAATCAAGGTTCCGTAAGTCATTCCCGTCACGGACGACAGCACATAACCGGCGGCCATCAGCTGAGAGATACCGTAAAGCAGCAAGCCTACGATCATAATCAAGGTAGCAACAAAGGTCACCTCGCGGCTGGAAAAGCGTTTGGTAAAAAAGTCAGGCAGGGTATAACAGCCCAGCGCCTTTAAGCGGCGGCCGATAAACAGCACAGCAATAATCATGCCGCACCAGGCGCCCAAGGGCCCGGTTAAAAGCATCATAATCGGCCCCCTGGCATAAGCCTCGCCGGCTCCCGCGCCCATGGTTACCGCACTCATATAGCTGGCGCAAAGCGAACCGACCAAAAACAGCGTCGGAGCTTTTTCGCTCATTACATAATAGTCGGCGGTAGATTTAATTTTTCCCGCTGTAATAATTCCGGCCAGCGAGTAAGCGCCAAGAATCAAAAACAGCAGAATGTTGATTATTTGCATTTGCCGCACCTCTTAAAAATAGTATTCACTGCTATTTTCCCAGCCAAAACAACTCTCCGTCATCTTCGCTTTGAGCAAGCTTTTGAGCCCTTTGCAGCTCCCGAAACAGAGGCAGATATTCTTTTTTCATTATATCATAAACAATCAAGACCGAGCCGGCCATCATTATAACCGAAAAAAATGCCAAAATAATTAACCACATCAGTCCTCCGCCTCCTCTCCGTTGGTTTTTTGCGGCAGCTCTCCCCGTAAAAAACCCTCTCTGAATTCTTTGTATTGATAAAAATTAAAAAATAATGACATTAACTGGTATCTGTTTTTAATATTGATTTTGGCAAACATATTTTGTAAATGCGATTTGACAGTAGAAAGGCTGATAAAAAGCTGAGCGGCGATTTCTTTGTTGTCCAAGCCCTTTAAAACTAAATCGGCCAGCTCGGCCTCGCGCTTGGTAAAGCCGAATTGCTGAAAAAGTGTCTGCAAAAACAAGTCCATATCGTTGCTGTCGCCGGCGGCCTTAGGGCTTTGCTCGACGGGCGGTTTAAGCGGCATGGCCGGATTGGGTCTGAAAAGCACCACAAATTCCAGGTCGTCGGCCGAGCCGATCGGGTGTGCTTCGACCAGGTTAAAGGTATAAAGGTAATCTCCGTGTACCTCCTCATAGCCGTTGCTGGCGCCGGAGGCCTGGCTTCTGGCCAGATAATCGCCCGTCAAGCGGCGGCAGGTCGCCTCCAGATACTCCACAAAGTCCTGATAAACCTCAGGCTGACGGAGCTTTAAGTCGGCAATTTTTTCCCGGGCGGTTTTATTTTTATAGGTGATCTGATAATTGTTATCCAAAAAAACGACACCGTCGGAAATATTTTCGTAAACCAGCAGATTGACATTCGTATTGGCTTTAAGCTTTTCGTAGCGGCGCGATTTTTCGATAGCCGCCAAAAGGTGCGATTGCAAACGGCCGATAATCCAAACCTCGCGGTCGGAAAAATCGCCGAAAAAGCGCGAACGGTAAAAAGCCACAAAGCCGATGACCTCGCCTTCCACCAAAATATTAAAGCCGCAGCGGTGCTCAATGTTGTATTTGCTTAAAAACTCCTTATAAAAAACACTATCCTTCTTAGCTTCAAAGGGGAAATAATCGCTTTCACGGTACAAACCGGTTTCCTCCTGATAATAAAGCCAAGAAAGATAGTCCTTGCGTAAATATTTTTCGATATAGCCGTCAACAAAGCTGCGCTCGCAACGAATTTGCGCGCAGTTGATCAGCCTCTCTTGTGAAGAAACAAAGAGAAAGACGGCCGCCTTTTCATAACCGACCAGCTTACCTGTTTGCTGTAAAAAATTTTTACACAACAGATCGATATCCAATACAGAGTTGAGGATAAAGGATATATCCGTAAATATTTCCCATTCCTCGTTGTTTAATTGGTAGTTAATTTTAATAACCCCCATTTTCCGCAACCGATACAGGGCATCCCCATCTGCGAAAAAAACTCACATATCTCTTTTTGTCGATATCTGCCCTGTTTTCTTCGGCTTATCTCTCCCAAAAACCTTTAATTGCCGTACTATTTTTTTTCATAAACAACTTTACCGCCCAAAACAGTCATTACGGTTTCCAGCCCAAGCAGCTTTTCGGGGTCGCTGTTGCCCAAGCGGGGATCAAAATTTAAAACCGCAAAGTCGGCCAGCAGACCCTCTTTAATTTGGCCTTTTTCGTTTTCTGCAAAATTCAGATAAGCGCCGCCGGCCGTAAAAGCGTAAAGAGCCTGCTCAACGGTAATTCTCTCCTCTTCGCCCAGGCTTTGGCCGTCAGTTGCGCGGCGGGCGACGGCGCCGTAAAGCCCATAGCGGGGATCGGGAGTCAAAACGGGGCAGTCGCTGCCGATCGAAAAAGGAACACCTA
>JAQVWQ010000077.1:0-1805 GCA_028709615.1 Clostridia bacterium
TGTTTATATGCCTTCATTAAAGCTTTGCCTTTAGGCGTGACCGCAGTAATTCCGCCGCCGGCTCCGCCCGCTTGACTTTCGATCAGAGGGAAGCCCACACGCAAGCCGGCCTGTTTTAAAAGGCTGTGCGCTCTGCTGTAGGACATTTCCAGTATTTTGGCGGCCTGTGACAAAGAGCCGCATTTATCTATAGCTTCCAACAGATAGTATGTGCCGAATCCAAAAGCGTTTCCGTCATTATCTATCCATATTTTATATTTTACATCCATTGAAAGAACCTCTAGCGTTATCTTTAAAAATATATAGCGGTTATTGCTATTATATATGTTATTATAAGAAAAAACAAGAGAAATTTACTTTTTTGTCAAAAAAGCAACCGTTTAAAAAACGGTTGCTTACTTAACAGAGGCTATTTTCTGCTTCCCGGTTTAACAACAGGTATTATGCCTTCCCTACACAGCGGACATTCTTCTTCTGTATAGCTTTCGATATTCATGGCAATCAAAGACTTAAGAGGAACGCCTAAATCGACCCTACCGCCACTGCGGTCGGCTATTGTACCAACACCCACTACGGTAGCGCCTGCAGCGCGCACAGCCTTCATAACATCTATGCTGGAGCCGCCGGTAGTAATTACATCCTCTACTACCAAAACCCTATCGGAGGGCTCAAGCGTAAAGCCGCGGCGAAAAACCATTTGACCCTCTTCGCGCTCACTGAAAATAGATTTACAGCCCAGGGCGCGCGCCACCTCGTAGGAAATGGTAATTGCGCCGATTGCGGGACCGGCTACGACGGTAATATCCTCATCTTTAAATTTTTCGGCCAGCTGTTCACAAAACGGGCCGGCAATATGCGGATACTGTAAAAGCTTGGCGCATTGAAAATAATAAGCCGCATGTCGGCCGGAAGAAAGACGAAAGTGACCCTCTAGCAGCACTTCCTTCTCTTTTAAAATCGCTAAGATCTCTTCTTCGGTTTTTGGGGTAAAAGCCATTTTTTATACCCTCCTTTTACATTATACCGTTTATTATTCGCTAAAATAAGCTTTTTCCCTTTAAACAACTTGACACTTTAAAACTTTAGCAATATAATAATTAAAATTGCTAATACTTTTTTTTATGCCAAGGAGCAGTACATATGAAAGTTTTTTGCTATTTAACTCATACAGAATTGACACAAAATGATACCCCTCCCTCAACCATTGTCGTGATTGATGTTCTGCGCGCTACCTCATCCATGATTACAGCTTTAGATGCCGGCGCTGCTTATATAATTCCCTGTGCTAAAATAGCCGATGCCTTTTCAGCCCGCATTCACCATCCCAATTCTTTACTTTCAGGTGAAAGAAAAGGACTTATTATTGAAGGCTTTGACTTAAGCAACTCTCCTTTAGAATTTACGGCAGATAAAGTCGCGGGTAAACCGATTGTTGCCTGCACTACCAACGGCACCTCCGCAATTTGTACGGCGGCCGAACAAGGGGCTCAGGAGCTGCTGTTGGGCTCAACTATCAACGCCGAAGCCTTAGCCGCCTACCTTATTGACTGCAATACTCCACGCTTAGGCTTGGTTTGCGCCGGTACCGGCAGCCGCACATCTTTAGATGATGTTTTTGCGGCGGGCATGCTAATCAATGAATTGCAAAAGCATTTGCCGCTAAGCTTAGATGACGGCAGTGAGCTGGCACTATTAACTTATCAGCGTTTTAAACGCGATCCCTTGATCGCTTTTGTACAATCGGCTCACGGCAGAAAGCTATTGTCATTAGGTTATGACCAGGACTTAAAATATATTGCCTCCGC
>JAQVWQ010000077.1:1905-6270 GCA_028709615.1 Clostridia bacterium
ACTTTTATCTAAAGTCTAAACCGCCTGCTTTAAGCAGGCGGTTTGATTTATCCTCTGCCTAAGGCAAAGGCTTTTAAGTTTATCTCAACAGTTTTGGGCTTTACACATTTGCGAATTGCTTGCAGCCAGGAATTTTCATCAAATGGCAAGTGTCGGGAGAGCATACCCAACAGCACCACATTAACGGCCTTAACTGTTCCGGCTTTTTTTGCCAACGATAGAGCATCAACTATTTGCGCATCGGGAACAACAGATAAAAGCCGCTCGGCGATATCTGCGGGGTATTGAGCCGTACCCGTAATAACAGGCATCGGCAGCAGCTCCTGTTTGCTGACAATCAGCTCGCCGCCTTCTTTTAAATACGGCAAAGCCCGCAAAGCCTCCAGCATCTCAAAGGAAAGCAAAATATCGGCAGTTGACGGCTCTATAACCGGAGAAAACACCTCATCGGCAAAACGCAGCTGGGTCATTACGCTGCCCCCACGCTGGCTCATTCCGTGAATTTCAGAAATTTTGACCTGATAACCTCCGGCGATTGCCACCTCAGCCAAAATACGGCTGGCTAAAATCGTGCCTTGACCGCCCACCCCGACAATTAAAATATTATTAACTCCGGTCATTGTGCGGCCTCCTTGTTAATAGCATCAAAACGGCAAATCTCGGCACAAAGACCACAGAAAGCACATTGTGTCTGTTCAATAAAGGCTTTACCTTCCTCATTAAACCCTAAAGCAGGACAGCCGAGTTTTAAACAAGTCTTGCAGCCCGTGCATTTTTTGTTATCCACCGTTAAAGCGGCGGAGGGCAGTTCTTTGACAAGCAAAGCGCAAGGGCGGCGGGTAATTAAAACAGCGGGGCCGTCAAACTCCAAGCATTCTGTTAAGGCTGCTTCGGTAGCCTGCAAATCGTAAGGGTCGGTAACCAGCACCTTTTTGACTCCGATGGCACGGCAAAGCTGTTCAAAATCCACGGCCGGGGCTGTCTGCCCTTTGGCATTTTTGCCGCTGGCCGGGTTGTGCTGATGCCCTGTCATTGCCGTAATACTGTTATCTAAAATAATTGTCGTAACCCTGCTTTGGTTATAAACAACATTTAATAAGCCTGTCATTCCCGAATGCAAAAAAGTGGATTCTCCCAAAACAGCCACAGTATGCCGAGAGGTATCTTCACCTGCGGCCTTTTCCATACCGTGAGCCACTCCGATCGAGGCGCCCATACAAATCGTGGTATCCATGGCCGAAAGCGGCGGTGAACAGGCCAATGTATAACAGCCGATATCACCCGACACTACCAGCTTATGCTTACCTAACAGATAAAAAAGCCCACGATGCGGACAGCCCGCACACATAACCGGCGGCCGGGCGGGAATTTCGGCAGCTGCCGGCAGCATCTCTTGCTCTTTGCCGCCAATTTTAGATGCTATCTCCCAGGGCATTATCTCTCCCGCTATGGAAAACAGCTCTTTACCCTGGCATTTAATACCCAAAGAACGGGCAAAATCCTCCATCATCGGTTCCAGCTCTTCTATAACATAGAGCTTTTTGACACCTGCGGCAAATTCTTTAAACATCCGCGCAGGTAAAGGGTAGCTGACACCGATTTTTAAAATTGAGGCACAAGGCAGAGCTTCCTTAACATAATTATAAACCGCACCTGAGCAAATAACGCCGATTTTTTTATCGCGCCATTCAATGCGATTAAGGCCGCAGCCCTCCACATAAGCCATAAAAGAGGATAAACGCTCCTCTAAATCCAAATGACGCGGGCGGGCATGAGCCGGCATCATCACAAATTTCTTTTCGTTCTTTTTATAAGGAATCAAGGGCTTTTCTTTGCGCTCACCCAAAGAAACCAACGAACTGGAGTGCGCCGTACGCGTAGTTAAGCGAATGATAAAAGGCATATCAAAGCGTTCGGACAACGAAAAAGCCGTTTTGGTGAACTCCAAGGCTTCAGCGCTATCAGAAGGCTCTAAAACGGGCACGCCGGCAGCTCTGCCAATCAGACGGTTATCCTGCTCGTTTTGCGAGCTGTGCATTCCCGGATCATCGGCTGAAACAATCACCAAACCGCCGTTGACGCCGCCGTAAGCAATCGTAAACAAAGGGTCGGCGGCTACATTAAGACCGACATGCTTCATCGCCGCCAAGGAGCGCGCGCCGATAATTGAGGCGCCGATTGCCACCTCTAAAGCCACCTTCTCGTTGGGAGCCCATTCGGCGTAAACCTCGTCGTATTTTGCGGCATTTTCCGTTATCTCCGTACTGGGAGTACCCGGATAAGCAGACACCAGCTTGACACCCGCCTCATAGCAGGCACGAGCCACGGCTTCATTTCCTGTCATTAGCTGTGTGGTCAAAATCATTCCTCCTATTTTTCTTTGCGATGATCTACAACGCGTTTGGCCTTACCGGGTGTACGCTCAATCGACAGCGGCTCAACCAAGCGGATTTTACAATGAACGGATAATACGGTATAAAGCTTGTTCTCAATCAGACGGGCTAAATCTTCCAGCTCGCTGTAACGATCAAGCAGCGAGGAATCGGACAGCTCGACATGAACCTCCAGCTCGTCCAAATAATTGCGGCGATACACATGCAGCTGATACTGGCTGCCGATACCGGGTATGGTCAGCAAAACAGCCTCGACCTGCGAGGGGAAGACATTTACGCCGCGGATAATCAACATATCGTCAACGCGTCCCGTAACCTTTTTCATTCTGGCAGTTGTTCTGCCGCAGGCACAGGGGCTTTGGTCAATGACGGATATATCCTTGGTGCGGAAACGGATAACGGGACAGCATTCCTTATCTAAGCTGGTAAAAACCAATTCGCCTTCGTTGCCGGGCTCCAAGATCTCGCCTGTGGAAGAATTGATGGTTTCCACAATAAAATGATCCTCGGCAATATGATGACCCAAAGCCAACGGACACTCGCCGGCTATGCCGCAGCCGAGAACCTCGGACAGGCCGTAATTATCGGTAGCTAAAATATGTAATTTCTTTTCAATTTGGCCGCGCATTTCGTCCGTCCAGGGCTCGCCGCCGAATAAGCCGACACGCAGCTTGGATTTAGATAAATCAAAGCCCATTTGTTCGGCCTGTTCTCCCAAATAAAGAGCGTATGAAGGCGTAGCGATTAAAGCTGTCGTGCCAAAGTCTTGCATCAGCATTAATTGTTTTTCGGTATTGCCGCCAGAAATGGGAATAACCGTAGCTCCCACTCGTTCTAAACCGTAATGAAGGCCAAAGCCGCCCGTAAAAAGACCATAGCCAAAAGCCACCTGAGCTGTATCGCCTTTACCGACCGAGGCCTGCGTAACCATCCGAGCTACCAGGTCTGTCCACATATTTAAGTCATTTTGTGTATAGCCCACCACAATCGGTTTACCTGTCGTGCCGCTTGAGGCATGCAGCCGTACGACATTTTCTTGCGGCTCGGCGAACAGGCCAAAGGGATAGGCCTGACGAAGATCATCCTTGACCATAAAGGGCAGATATTGTAAGTCGGACAGCACCTTGATTTTTTCCGGCACAATTCCGGCTGCTTCCATTTTAGCCCGATAAGGGGCAACACGCAGCCACATTCTGTTGACAGTGCGTTTTAACCCCTCAAGCTGCCATTTTTCGATTTGCTCGCGTGAAGCACATTCGTGTTCTTCGTCCCAAATCAACGACTTCATAATCAATACCCGCTTTCTTTTAGTTTTTAAAAATTAATGCCATAAACGGGGGAAAACTCAAAAAAGCACAGAGTTTTTCCGGTTTATGGCTTAAGCAACTATTATTAACAAGCCATACTACCGTAACACCAATTAAACTGTTTATTACACCGTTTTCCCGTAATCACATATATAATATTTTATCGCAAATTACGACATTATGCAAGACATTTTATAAAGAAAGTTTTGCTAATTTTGCTTCGGCCTCTTTGACGGCCTTCTTGACTGCCTCGGGAGCAGGGCCGCCTGCCGAGGTTCGGGCCGCCAGGCAGGTATCAACGGAAATTGCCTGATAAATATCCTGCTCAAATAGCTCGCTTTCGCGTTTAAGCTCGTCCAAAGATAAATCATCTAAAGCTATGTCCTTTTGCTCGCAGTATAAAACCAAACGGCCGCTGACAGCGTGCGCCTCTCTGAAGGGCAGCCCCTTGGCTGCCAGATAATCGGCTAGGTCTGTAGCGTTTAAAAAGCCGCCGCCGACTGCCGCCCGCATTTTATCCTTATTGATTTTTAAAGAAGCCAGCATCGGCGTAAAGACGGTTAAGCAGCCCTTTACTGTATCTACCGCGTCAAAAAGCGGCTCTTTATCCTCCTGCATATCCTTGTTATAGGCCAGGGGCAGGGATTTCATCACCGTTAACAGGG
>JAQVWQ010000010.1 GCA_028709615.1 Clostridia bacterium
GGTGTGGCAGAGGGCTGTAAACAGGCAAATTGCTCTTTGATTGGCGGCGAGACGGCGGAAATGCCCGGGTTTTATGTCGGTGACGATTATGATATAGCCGGTTTTGCCGTCGGAGTTGCCGATAAGGCAAAAATAATTACCGGCAAGGACATTGGCGCGGGAGATGTCGTCTTGGCTTTGCCTTCCACAGGGGTTCATTCCAACGGTTTTTCGCTTGTGCGCAAGGTCTTATTAGAGGATGCCAAATTAAAACTTGAGGATTATATTGATGAGCTGGGACAAACCTTGGGCGAATGCCTTTTGACGCCTACTAAAATATATGTCAGGGAGCTTTTGCCCATTTGCGAACAGGGTTTGGTAAAGGGTATGGCACATATTACAGGCGGCGGACTGATCGAAAATGTCCCGCGCGTACTGCCCGAAGGCGTGTCTGTAAAAATCAAACCGGGCTCTTGGCCTGTGCCGCCGATTTTTTCTTTGTTGCAAAAATTAGGTAATATAGACCATACAGAGATGCACCGCGTTTTTAATATGGGTATCGGTATGGTTATTATCGCAGATACGGCTCAGGCAGAGCAAATTTGCCAACAGCTGCCGCAGGCTTTAACAATCGGCAGCGTTGTTGCCGGTGATAAAACCGTTATTTTGGATTAAGGAGCCATTCAATGAAAATTGCTATTTTAGCTTCGGGGCGCGGCTCGAATATGCAGGCCATTGTCCGTGCGCAACAAAGCGGCAAAATCAAAGGTGAAATTATTTGTGTCTTGAGCGATAAGCCCACTGCCGCTGCCTTAGATTTTGCGCGCGAGCAGGGAATCCATACCGAGGTTCTAATGGCTGCCGATTACGAAAACCGCGCTGCCTATGATAAAGCTTTGGTTGCCCGCCTTAAGGAACTGGGCGCGGAGCTGGTGGTTTTAGCGGGGTTTATGAGGTTGCTTTCGGCCGATTTTATCGATGCTTTCCCCGAGCGTGTTATTAACATTCACCCGGCCTTGCTGCCTGCTTTCCCCGGTTTGCATGCGCAAAGGCAGGCCTTGGAATACGGAGTAAAGGTTTCCGGCTGTACCGTACATTTTGTTGACAGCGGTATGGACAGCGGCGCAATTATTGCTCAAGCTGTTGTACCTGTTTTACCCGATGATACGGAAGACAGCTTAGCCGCTCGAATTTTGGAGCAGGAGCATCAGCTTTATCCCCGGGTAATAGCGGATTTTGCAGACGGTAAAATCAGCCTTAAGGGGCGTACCGTTTATAAAGACTGATTTATTATCGGTTTATTTAATTGTTGGCTTTTATAATTCACATATATTTTTAATAATTATATAACTGTTTGGAGGTTTTATAATGAAAAAAAGAGCAATAATCAGCGTTTCCGATAAGACCGGGGTCGTTGAGCTGGCAAGAGAACTGGTAGCTTTAGATTACGAGGTAGTATCCACAGGCGGTACTTACAAGGTTATTTGTGAAGCCGATATTGCGGCGACTTATGTAACGGAAATTACCGGTTTTCCTGAAATATTGGGCGGCAGAGTTAAAACCCTGCATCCTTTTGTTCATGCAGGCATCTTGGCTATGCGTACAGATGAACACCTTACTCAGCTCAAAGAATTGGGCATAGCGCCGATCGATTTGGTTTTTGTTAACCTTTACCCCTTCCGTCAGACTATCCAAAAGCCCGCTGTTTCTTTAGCCGAGGCAATTGAGAATATTGATATCGGCGGGCCTTCGATGGTACGCGCCGCCGCTAAAAACTATCAGGCCGTGGCCGTTTGCGTTAATCCCGAACGCTATGGTGAAATAGTTGCCAAATTAAAAGACGGCAGCTTAGATGAGGCTACCCGTTTATCTTTGGCTTGTGAAGCCTTTACCCACACAGCTGAGTATGATGCTTATATTTCGGCATATTTGCAAAAGGTCACTGCCGCAAAAGAGTTATTCCCCAAAGTATCACTGCTTTTGGGCGAAAAAATTCAGGATCTGCGTTACGGTGAAAATCCGCACCAAAAGGCCTCTTTTTATCGCGATTTCGGCGCGGAGGGCGCGGGTATCGGCACAGCCAGACAGCTGCATGGTAAGGAATTGTCCTTTAATAATATTGTCGATATCAATGCCGCGTTGGAATTGGTGCGGGAGTTTGACCAACCCGCGGCGGTTATCGTTAAGCATACCAATCCCTGCGGTAGCGCTTTGGGCAAAACCCTTTGCGAGGCCTATGTGCGCGCTTTGGAAGCTGATCCGCTATCGGCCTACGGCGGCATTATCGGCTTAAACAGAGAAGTTGATACCGAAACAGCAAAGGAAGTGGCTAAGCTCTTTGTAGAAGCTATTATTGCGCCAAAGTTCAGTGCTGAGGCTTTGGAGATCTTACAGGCCAAAAAGAATGTCCGTTTGCTGGAAACAGGTGAATTAACGGCCAATCAAGTGGGTATTGATATTAAAAAGGTCAACGGTGGTTTTCTGATTCAGGAAAGCGATAGTGGTAAGGTCGGTATCAACGACTTAAAAGTTGTCAGCAATCGGCAGCCGAGCAAGAACGAGCTGTCAGAGCTGATGTTTGCCTGGACATTGGTTAAGCATGTCAAATCAAATGCCATTGTTGTTACAAAGGATCGTCAAAGTGTTGGCGTGGGCGCAGGTCAGATGAACCGTGTCGGCGCGGCTGAAATTGCTTTTAAGCAGGGCGGAGAAAAATGCCAGGGCGCGGTTTTGGCCTCAGATGCTTTCTTCCCCTTCCGTGATACGGTTGATGCCGCGGCCAAAGCAGGTATTACGGCAATTATTCAGCCGGGCGGTTCTATTCGTGATGAAGAATCAATTGAAGCGGCCAATGAGCATGGTATTGCTCTGGTCTTTACCGGTATGCGCCATTTTAAACATTAAAAACGGAGGAAAAAAATATGAAGGTTTTGGTTATCGGCAACGGCGGCCGTGAGGACGCGCTTTGTCGGACAATTGCAAAAAGCTCAAAGGTTAAGGAGTTGTTTTGCCTTCCCGGTAATGGCGGTACGGCTAAATTTGCCGTCAATGTTGCTAAAAACCCTTTAGATGTTGATGAAGTCTGCGCTTTTGTAGCCGAAAAAGCTATTGATCTAACGGTAATCGGTCCCGAAGGCCCTTTAGCGGTCGGCTTATCCGACGCTTTACGCGCTCAGGGATGCAAAGTTTTTGCTCCCTCAAAAGCGGCAGCGGAAATAGAAAGCTCAAAAGAACTGGCTAAAAAGATTATGCTTAAATATAATATACCGACGGCGGACTATCAGGCCTTCAGTAAGGCTGATGAAGCAAAAGCTTACATCAAAGACCGCTCTTGTCCTATTGTTATTAAGGCGGATGGTCTGGCCGCAGGTAAGGGTGTTATTGTTGCCGAAACCAAGGAGCAGGCTAACGCAGCTATTTCCGATATGCTTGAGAACAAGGCTTTTGGCATCGCGGGCAGCCGTGTGGTTATCGAAGAATTTTTAGCCGGTGAAGAAGTCAGTATATTGGCTTTTATTGACGGTGAAAAGATAGTACCGATGGTTTCGGCGCAGGACCATAAAAGAATTTTTGACGGCGACAAAGGCCCTAATACCGGCGGCATGGGGGCTTATTCCCCGGCACCTGTCTATACTCAGGAAATTGCCGCGCGTGTAGAAAAAGAGATCCTGCAGCCGATAGCCAAAGCGCTGGTTGCGGAAGGCCGCTATTATCAAGGTGTAATTTACGCCGGCTTGATGATTACGGCTGACGGACCAAAGGTAGTGGAATTTAACGCCCGTTTTGGTGACCCGGAGGCGCAGGCGGTTTTACCGCGTTTAGACAGTGATTTGGTTGATATTATGCAAGCCGTACTGGACGGCACTTTACAGGAACAAGATATCAAATGGAACGAAGATGCATCAGTTTGCGTCGTTATGGTATCAGGCGGTTATCCGGGCAGCTATGAAAAAGGTAAGCTGATCAGCGGAACAAGATTAGCCGAAGAAGAGGGCGCGGTAGTCTATCATGCGGGCACTGACCTGCGTTACGGAGAGTACTTTACTGCCGGCGGGCGCGTTTTAGGCGTTTGTGCCTTAGGAAAAACGATTGCCGAGGCGGTAGAGGCTGCCTATAAAGCAGTAGAAAAAATTGAATTTGACGGACAATATTACCGCAAGGATATTGCTTACCGCGCCTTAAATCGTTAACAAGGAGCATAATTAAAATGACGGGAATACTTTCCCAAATAAATTCACCGCAGGACATTAAACCGCTTTCGCTTGCGCAAAAGCGGTTGCTTGCTGCTGAAACAAGAGAATATATTATTGATACGGTTGCCAAAAACGGCGGACACTTGGCGCCTAATTTAGGAGTAGTAGAGCTGACTATTGCCCTGCACAGCGTTTTTAACAGCCCGGCGGATAAAATAATTTGGGATGTCGGGCATCAATGCTATGCCCATAAAATTTTTACAGGTCGGCGGGAGGAGTTTTCCACCTTGCGTACTTTAGGTGGCTTGTCCGGCTTTCCCAAACAATCCGAAAGCCCGCATGATACAGCCAATACAGGTCATGCCAGTACCAGTATCTCGCAGGCTGTTGGTTATACTATTGCTCGCGATTTGTCCGGAGAGGATTATTCAGTTATCGCAGTCATTGGTGACGGCGCAATGACGGGGGGTATGGTCTATGAGGCGTTTAATCACGCCGGTGTCAGAAAATCCCCTTTAATTGTTGTGTTAAACGATAACGAAAAATCTATTGATGATAATGTGGGCGCAATGGCTGATTATTTGCTTAAGGCTAGAACGGGTGCGCGCTACGGAAAATTAAAAGATTCTGTTCAGAGACTTTTACAGTCTTCTCCCCGTGCCAGCAGGCGGGTTAAACGCTTTAAAGACAGTATAAAATATTTGCTTGTTTCGGGAATGTTTTTTGAGGAGCTTGGTTTTACCTATTTAGGACCGATCGACGGTCATAATATTGCGGAAATTATTACAGCATTAGAGCGGGCCAAAGTTTATGAAGAGCCTGTTTTGCTGCACCTGATGACCAAAAAGGGCAAGGGCTATGCCCCCGCGGAGGCTAATCCGGATATTTTTCACGGTTTGGGGCCCTTTGATAAAGCAAACGGTAATATTGCGCCTAAAGCCTTAAGCTACACCAAGGTTTTTGGAAATTATTTACTTGAACAGGCTAAAAAGAATAATAAAATTGTAGCAATTACAGCGGCTATGACATCAGGAACAGGCTTAATGCAATTTTTTAACGAGCTGCCTAATCAGTCTATTGATGTCGGTATAGCCGAACAGCATGCCGTAACTATGGCTTCGGCAATGGCGTCCGGCGGCTTGCGGCCTGTTGTGGCTGTGTACTCTACCTTTTTTCAGCGCGCTTACGATCAGATTTTGCATGATGTTTGCCTGCCCAATTTGCCGGTGGTTTTGGCTTTGGATCGTGCGGGTATTGTCGGCGAGGACGGCTCTACCCATCAAGGCGTGTTTGATTTGTCTTATTTACGCTCAATGCCTAATTTATTGATTATGGCTCCCAAAAATGGCAATGAGCTGCAAAGTATGTTAAAAACGGCATTAAATTGCAGTTCTCCCGTGGCTGTGCGTTATCCCAGAGCTTCTGTTATTAATTTTGATGAAACAGCGGAGGTTTTGCCTTTGGAAATCGGTAAAGCCGAGGTTTTGCGTGAGGGGCACAGCTTAAGCATTTGGGCTATCGGCTCAATGGTCGAGCCGGCCCTGACTGCCGCCGAGCTGTTGGCTGCTCAAGGAATTGAGGCGCAGGTAATTAACGCCCGTTTTGTTGCGCCTTTAGATTGTAGCTTACTCATTAAATCTGCCCAAGACTGCGGCAGGCTTGTGACCGTAGAAGAAAATGTTGCCACAGGCGGTTTTGGCAGCGCGGTTTTAGAGGTTTTAAGCAAGAATAATATTACTGCGGAAACTCTGCTGCTGGCTTTACCCGATATTCCTATAGAGCAGGGTAAAAGAGTTGAATTACTTCAGCAATTCGGCTTATCGGAAGAAGGGATAGCTCAAAGCATTATAAACCGCTGGTTTAAAGAGGAAAATTTATGAAAGAAAAAATCAGATTAGATGCGCTTTTGGTTGAACGAGGCTTATTTTCGGGTCGTGAAAAGGCCAAGGCGGCAATTATGGCACGGGAGGTTCTGGTAAACGGAGCCTATCAGGATAAGGCGGGGTATGCGGTTGATCCCAAGGCACAAATTGAGGTCAAAACAGCTGCTTTGCCCTTTGTATCACGCGGGGGGTTAAAGCTGGCCAAAGCCGTAGAAGTGTTCGCCGTTGATTTTACAAATAAAACAGTATTAGATATCGGCTCATCGACAGGCGGATTTGTTGATTGCGCACTGCAAAACGGAGCAGCCAAGGTTTATGCCGTAGATGTTGGTTACGGGCAACTGGCCTGGAAACTGCGGCAGGATGAGAGGGTAATTGTTATAGAAAAAACTAATGCCCGCTACCTGACCGAAGAACAAATTCCCGAAGGTATTGATATTCTGACCTGCGATGCATCTTTTATATCTTTAGGAAAGGTTTTAACAGCTGCCGCCGCTTTTTTAAAAGCAGAAGGACAGGCTGTTTTGCTTGTTAAACCGCAGTTTGAGGCAGGCAAGGAAAATGTCGGCAAAAAAGGCGTGGTAAAAGATGCCGCAATTCATTTTCAGGTTTTGCAAAATGTTATAACCGAAATCGGTTCTTTGGAATTGGCTGCCCGGGCGGTTGATTTTTCACCGATTACAGGTCCGGAGGGTAATATTGAATATTTGTTATTGGCGGTTAAAAATGGCAGTTCTGTTGAAATTGATCTTTTAAATACAGTAGAAAACGCTCACAAATATTTTGAAAAACAATAAAAAACGGCCGCCTGCAAGGGCGGCTGAAAGATTTTTTTTATGACAATTTAAAAATACTATTGTCAATAAGTGTTCTTTGTGTTAAACTAACTATACATAAATATTCACTCAATAGTTATAAGCAGGGTTTATATGAAAACATTTTCTCTAATTGTTAATTATAAAAACAGAGATAGTTGCGTTTTAGCCGAGAATATTATAAAACGCTTAAAGCAAGAGCCGATTAACTTGCTGCTTCCGCCCGATCGCCCGGGGTTTTCAACTCACGACAAAGGGCCCATCGACCTTTCCGGCGTTGATATGCTGGTTGTTTTGGGCGGTGACGGCACGATTTTGGCCAGCAGTAAGTTAATTGCCGGTCAAGACACTCCCATTTTTGCAATAAATATGGGGCAAGTCGGTTTTTTGTCCGAGGTTGAACCACAAGATGCCATGAATGCTCTTGAGGTTTTAATTAAGGGTGAGTATTTTATTGAGAAACGCATTAAATTAAAGGGTAGCATTATTCGTAACGGTCAGATTATTGAAGAACAACACTCGCTAAATGACTTTATTATCAGCAATAATATTTACTCCCGCACAATTAACCTTGATGTTTTTTGCAACAATCAGCAGGTTTCCGATTACCGGGCTGACGGAATAATTATTGCTACGCCAACCGGCTCAACGGCTTATTCTTTATCTGCAGGCGGCCCTATTGCCACTCCAAATATGAAATTTATGATTATTACTCCGGTATGTACTCACGGTTTTTTCTCGCGCCCTTTAATTGTTCCTCATGATGCCGTAGTTGATATTTATTATCGCTCAAAATCAGGAACGGGTAATTTTGTATGTGACGGTCAAAATCATTTTTTGCTTGATCAAAATGATTTGGTTCGTATAGTTCGCTCCGAACAAACAGCTAACTTTGTTCGTTTTAATAACTATTCTTTTTTTAAAACTGTTAAGAGTAAACTATTAAAGGGTAAAATGTAAGCATTTAAGGAGGTTAGGCTTATGGTAAAAAACCGCCGTCATAAGATGATTAGGGAGATAATTAATAACCATGATGTAGAAACACAATTTCAACTGATGGATGAGCTGCATAAATACGGCTTTAATGTTACGCAGGCAACAATATCCCGTGATATTAAGGAGCTTGGCTTGATTAAGGTCACTTCCGGTGACTCTACTTTACATTATGCTTTTCCGCAAGGGGTGGTTTCCGGTAACAACTTTGAACGCGCAAAAAGAATGATGCGCGATAACCTTTTAAAAATTGATGTCAGCGTCAATTTGGTTGTTATCAAAACATTGCCGGGAACAGCACAGGGAGTGGCTTTTTGTATTGATACCTTATCATTAAAAGAAATTCTGGGCTCTGTGGCCGGTGACGATACAATTATGTTGATTATTCGCGAGGAATGCTCACCGCGGGATGTTATGGAAAAACTACAAGCTCTGGCTCAATAAAAGGGGATATTTTATGTTAGCCGAATTGTATGTGGAAAATTTTGCCTTAATAGAAAAGCTGAGCCTGCCTTTGGATGGCGGGCTTTGTGCGCTTTCTGGGGAAACCGGAGCAGGTAAATCACTGCTTTTGGATGCTATTTCCTTGCTTTGCGGAGGTCGTGCCGATAGTACACTTGTGCGCGACGGCGAAGAAAAATGTGCGGTTTTTGGTGTTTTTACTGCTCCTTTTTCAGAAGAGATAGGTGTTAAGCTTGCTGAAAACGGTTTAGATAAAAATGAGGATTTAGTTATCAGTCGTGAGCATAATAAAAACGGACGCGGCAGCTGCCGCATCAACGGCAAACCATTTAATTTGTCGGTATTAAAAGAACTGGGTCGTCTGTTGATTAATATTCATGGTCAGCATGAGCAAACCTTGCTGTTAGACGAGGGTTATCAGCTTGATTTACTTGATCGCTTCGGCGGAGAGGAGCTTTTAGCTAGCAAAAAGCAAGCTGCTAATGCTTGGCATAATTTGCAAGACAGCCGCAAGCAATTGCGGGAATATGAAAAAAACAACGAAAATAAAGATAAGCAGCTTGATTATTTAAATTTTGTCAGTAACGAAATAGCAGCGCTAAATTTGCGCGTGGGCGAAGACAGCGAATTGGAAGAAGAACGAAACCGATTAGCAAATGCCGAAAGCCTACTTGAGCAGGTTGCTGCGGCTTCAGCCGCGTTAAACCTTAACGGCAGAGGCCGAGATAGTATTGCGGAAGCTCTTTCTGCTTTACGGCAGGCAGCCGCTATGGATGAAGCTACTTTTGGCGAGCTTAATGAACGCCTTAATGATATATATTATAATTTAGAGGATATAGCGGTCGATTTAGCGCGCAGTGAAAGAATAATATCTGTTGACCCGCACCGTCTGGACGAAGTGGAAAATCGCTTGCAGGCTATTAACAGAGTAAAGAAAAAATACGGGGGCTCTATTGAGGCTGTTTTAAATGAATGGGAAAAAACTGATTTAGCAATCAGAAGCCTAACCGATAGCGAATACTCTGCCGAAGTGTTGATGAAGCAAATTACCGAGCAGGAAAATTTATATAATAAAGCCGCTAAAAACTTAAGTGAACATCGAAAAGAGGCTGCGGCAAGCCTTGCTCAAGCGGTAACAGGTGAATTACATTCTTTGTCAATGACAGATGCCGAATTTTCGGTTTCGCTGCCCAAGGTTAACGAAGGCTCCGAAGGTAAAGAAAAAGCCGTTTATTTGTTTACGGCCAATAGGGGAGAAAAACCCAGACCTTTGGCTAAAATTGCCTCAGGCGGCGAATTAGCCAGAATAATTTTAGCAATAAAAGTTATTTTGGCAAGAATAGACTTCGTTCCGACTTTAATTTTTGACGAGGTTGACAGCGGAATGGGCGGCTATTCGCTTTCTGCGGTAGCCGAAAAAATGCACGAAGTGGGCAAATCAGCCCAAACACTCTGTGTAACTCATTCGCCGATTATGGCCTCCCGGGCAGACAGGCATATTAGAATTTATAAAAAAGAAGAAAACGGGCGTACTCGAATTTATTGTAAAGTATTATCGTATGATGAAAGAATTGATGAACTGTCTCGTATGCTGGCCGGTTCAAAATCCAACGAAGTAACAATAGCTCAAGCAAAAGAGCTTTTAACAAACATATAATTAAAAATTGCCTTTTTTACGGTTAAATAACCTAGAGAGTTTTTCCCTCGTATAGCCTTTATTGCTTTGGCCAATGCTAGTTGTGCCGAAGCGAAAGAGCCCCAGCAAGGGAGGGAATATATGGCCGTAAAGAGGGCTTTATTTTTTAAAAAACACTTTGCGACACTTTTTTTGGTTACAGCCTTATTATGTACCGTATCTCCGCTTGCTTATGCGCAAGATCAGTTTCCTCGTTTAATGGTAGGCGGGCAATCTATCGGTATATTGCTGCAAACGGACGGTGTAACGGTGGTCGGCTTCTCTCCTATTGTATCGGATAATGGCGAGGCTTTGTATCCGGCCAAAGAAGCCGGTATTGAGGTTGATGATTTTATTATGGCAATTAACGGTCAGAAAATAAGCGACAATTTATCTGCGGCCAAGATCATCAATCAGTGCGGTAAAGAAGGCTGTGAGGTTGTGGTTGATTACCGCCGTGCGGACAAAGAGCTGCAAACTCGCTTTAAACCGCTTTATTGCTCCGATACGCAAAGTTACCGTAGCGGCCTGTATATTCGTGATAATACTGCGGGAATAGGTACTTTAACCTATTATAATCCCGTCAGCGGCGAATACGGTGCTTTGGGGCATTCAATTGTTAACCTGCAAAGCAATAAAGAAGAAGTTAGAGGCTATATTGTACCGGCTTCTATTTCTGCGCTTAAAGCCTCAGACCGCGGCTCTCCGGGCGAAAAGGTAGGAGTGTTTTTAGGTAATAGCTGGGAGGGCACTATTTCCGAAAACGATCAATTAGGTATTTTTGGTCGTTTGGAGTGCAACCAGGGAAATTTCAGCAATGAATATTTCCCCGAGCCGTTAGAGGTAGCTAAACCAGAAGAAGTAGAGTTAGGCTCAGCGGAAATATGTACGGTGATTGACGACGAAAAAATTGAGAAATTTTCAGTTACTATTGAAAAAATCCACACGGAAAATGAGTATAACGGTAAAGGCTTGGTAATTAAAATTACCGATGAAGCTTTATTGATGAAAACCGGTGGTATTATTCAAGGAATGAGCGGCAGTCCGATTATTCAAAACGGCAAACTTGTTGGTGCTGTCACTCATGTTTTCGTTAATGAACCGGAAAAAGGATATGCTTGTTTTGCCGAATGGATGTTGAAAAACTCTAAAATTTAAATGATTTTATGGCTCTTCGCTTCGGCTTATAAAATCGACAAATATCGACATTTGTAATTATACCAGACCTTATTTTTAGCTGGATTATAGAAATATGTACGACAAAATTCGACAAAACATAAGCGCAAAATTAATTATATGTCGAATAAAATAGTATATAGCAGGCATTTTAAAGAAGGAAATATTTAAAATTTAAAGAAATATTTTTTATAAGAATTAACTTAAAAGGAGGGTAGGGGAGGTAACTTTAGGGAGAAAATAATGTGAGATTGAAGAAAGAAGAGGAAGAAGTAATGATAAAAATAGCTTTTGCGGATGATAACAAAATATTTTGCGATTCTTTAAAAGAATATTTTTCGCTTCACGAAGGTTTTCAGGTTTGCGGCACTGCATACGATGGCCTTTCTGCCCTCGATTTAATAGAAAAAAGCTCACCTGATGTAGTTGTTTTGGATATGGTAATGCCTAATCTTGACGGTTTGGGAGTTTTAGAACAAATACCCACAAAAAAATTAGCCAGAAAACCCGTAACAATAATGCTTACAGCATTTGGTAATGAGCAACAAACAAAACGGGCAGTAGAGCTCGGTGCTTCATATTACATAGCTAAACCCTTTGATTTACCTCTTTTAGAAAAACGAATTAAACAGGTTGTTTTTAATAATACAGATTCTGTTGTAAACTCTGCTTTTCCTTTGGCAGAAGAACCCCCTAATTTAGAGCTAGAGGTAACGAGGGCTATTCACGCTATAGGAGTACCGGCACATGTTAAGGGCTATCACTATATCCGTGATGCAATTATATTTGTAATTAAGGATATTAATTTGTTAGGCGCTATTACAAAGGAGTTATATCCTTTAGTTGGCGAAAAGCACAATACAACTGCCAGCCGTGTAGAACGCGCCATTCGTCATGCTATTGAACTGGCATGGGACCGCGGTAATGTTGAGGTAATCAATAAATGTTTTGGCTATACTATCAATGTAGAACGAGGGAAACCAACAAACTCAGAATTTATTGCCTTAATCGCCGATAAATTACGAATGGGTGAAAGATTAGCATAATTAAAAAATTATTCCCCGAAAGATCATCTTAAGGTCTTTTGGGGATTTTTTTATTTACAATATTTGTTATTTATATTATAATAAGTAAAAATTACTTAGTTATTCCCACAAGGAGGCAATTAGGGTGAACGAGTGTAATTTGGTGCATTTTTATGGTGTCCGCGGTTCATTCCCGACCTACGATAATGGTAAAATTATTTTTGGCGGCAACACTTCTTGTTGCCATCTTCAGATGGGTTCGCGAGCTTTGGTTTTTGATTGCGGCACCGGAGCTGTTAAATTGGGTCAAAAGCTGGTGTCTGATGCTAAAAGCAAACAGATTGATTTGTTAATATCGCATATCCATTTTGACCACATTTTAGGCATGTTCTTTTTTGATCCCTTAAAAAGGCAAGACTTTACGGTTAATATTTATTCTGAGGACAGAGCAGGAATGGGCATTCGTGAACAACTTGACCGGATTATGCAGCATCCTCAATGGCCTGTCAATACCGACGGATTTAAAGCGCAAGTAAATTATCATACTATAACAGCCAATGCTAAATTTGACTTAGGCGACGGCTTAAGCATAACTACTATGCGTTCCAATCACCCGGATATTTCTACGGTTTTTCGTTTGGATTACGGTAAAAAATCTTTTGTTTATACTCTTGATTATGAACATGACAAGGACAGCTTCGCTGAATTAGTGGGTTTATGTAAAAAGGCTGATTTTGTTGTTTATGATGCCAGCTTTACTGACGAGGAGTATCAAGAACGAAAAGGCTGGGGGCATTCAACTTGGCAAAAGGGTGTTGAGCTTGCCAAATTATCGGGCGCAAAGCAAGTGGCTATGGCTCATTTGCCTTTTAACAAAACCGATGAACAGCTTTTGGCATTAGATGAACAGGTTAGGGCTGAAAGCAGCCGTTGCTTTTTAGCGCGGGAAGGAGCAATATATAAGCTATGAATACTGCGGATAAGCAACAGGTCAATCATATAAATGTAAAAAACCTCTTAGAAATCGCCGCCGCCTTAAGTAAAGAAAAGGATTATAACAAGCTTTTAACAAGAATTTTGCGTGAGGCAATGGATATTACCAATTGTGACGGAGGGACACTTTACCTTTTAATTGACGGCGCTCTTCATTTTAAAATAATGCGTACAATTTCTATGAATTATTATAAGGGTGCCGACGGTGAAAAAATAGCTTTGCCACCGGTTGCTCTCTCAAAAAAAAATGTTTGCGCCTGTGCTGCACTTAATAAACAAATGATCAATATCGACGATGTTTATTGCTCCGATAAATACGACTTTTCCGGTCCGCGCAATTATGATAAAATGACAGGTTATCAAACCCGTTCGATGTTGGTTGTACCAATGGAAGATTATTATGGTGATATTATCGGTGTTTTACAGTTGATCAATGCTCAAAATCAAAACGGAGAAGTAATTGCTTTTAACAAAAAGTATGAGGAGGCCATAACCTCTTTAGCATCTTTAGCCGCAGTTTCTATCACTAATATGAATTATATTGAAGAAATCAAGGAAATTCTTCATTCTTTTGTGGAAGTCATTTCCACCGCTATTGACGAACGCACGCCCTATAACGCCAATCATACCAAAAATATGGTGCGTTACGGTAAAGCATTTATTAAGTATTTAAATGAGCAGGTCGGCGGTATTTATACCTTTGACGAAAACAGGGAAGAGCAATTTTTGATGAGTGTTTGGTTACACGACATCGGTAAAATGGTTATTCCATTAGAAATAATGAATAAAGAGACAAGACTGTCAAGTGCAATTTATAGTATAAAAAGCAGATTTGAGCTTATTGGCTTATTAAATAAAATCGCTTTGCTGCGTGGGGAGATAAGCGAGCAGGATTACGAACAAAAAACTTTAGAACTTAACACCGATTTAAAAATTTTAGAGCAAGCCAACACCATAGGCTTTCTTAACGACGATTTATTGTCTTGCGTACGGGCAGTTGCCGCTAAAACTTACCGCAATGAACAAGGAGAGGTTTGTTTTTACTTAACTGAAGAAGAATATAATTTACTGACAATCCGCTTCGGAACACTCACCAATAAGGAGCGGCAAATTATGGAAAGTCATGTTGCAATTACAGAAAAGCTGTTAAATAAGATTGCTTTTTCAAAGGATTACAACAATGTGACTTTTTGGGCTTCTTCTCATCATGAATATTTAAACGGCTGCGGCTATCCAAGGCATTTAACGGCAGATGAGCTGCCCTTTGAGGTGAGGGTTTTAACAATCCTGGATATATATGATGCCCTGACAGCAAGAGACAGACCTTATAAGCCCCCTATGCCCGCAGAAAAGGCCTTGGCTGTTTTGGACGATATGGCTGATAAGGGTCAGCTTGACAAAAAGGTGGTTGAACTTTTTATAGCCAGCTGCGCTTGGGAAGCAAAATAATTTTTTTGGAGCTTAAATGAAAAAACGCGGTTTATTATTAAATTTATTAATAATCGTAATTCTTTTGCTCTTGCCTATGTTTAGCCTGCTGCAAAGCGTTGATTATCGCTTGCAGGATAAACTTTATCAAAGGCTGTCATTAGTCAGTCCCAATATTTTTGTTATTGGGATTGATGAAGAAACCTTGGCAGAGCTCGGCCCTTTTCAGGACTGGAAAAGAGATAATCTGGCCGAGCTGATTGAGGTGCTTACCGCCGATTCAGAGTCTGCTCCGGCCGTGATTGGCGTGGATATCGGCTTTTACGGCAATCGCAGTCAATCTGAGGATCAACACTTGGTGCAGTCAATAAAAAATGCTGTTGCCAATGATTATACAGAGGTCGTTTTGTCGTCATTTGCTTCTTTCGGCAATACCGTTGTTGAAGCTGATGGCGATAGTTTTTATTTGCTGAGCGAAGCAAAAACCTTAGAAAACCCTATCGATAGCCTGCTGCCTTATGTGACGGTCGGGCACAGCAATGTAATGCCCGATTCGGACGGTATCATTCGCCGCAGCCTGCATCAATTCAACTTTGAAGGGCAGACAATCTACAGCTTTGCATATGAAATATATAAGGCTTATACGGGCAGTGAGCTTGAACCGCCCTTATCGGGCAGCAACCAGTGGTATATTCCCTATTCCGGCAAGCCGATGGATTACTACGGAACGCAGGGCTACGGCAGTTCAATGATCAGAGTTTTAAACAAAGAGTATCCGACAGAGGTTTTTGCCGGCTCGATAGTCTTAATCGGGCCGTATTCTGCGGGTTTAATGGATTCTTATTATACACCTGTCAGCCGTAGCGAGCAAATGAACGGTGTGGAAATTCACGCTAATATTGTGCAGGCTTTATTGGAAGCGAATTTTAAAAAACAGCTGCCGCCTGCCGCCGGTGCTGCTGCTACCGCCTTATTAATATTGATCATTTTACTTTTAACCGCTAAGCTCGATTTCCGTATTGCCGGTATCGGCGCTTTTGTACTGTCGATTGTCTATTTATTAAGCTCTTACGCAGCATATCAATCCGGGTACATAATTCAGTTGATATACCCCTTATTAGGTGTTTGGCTGATTTATTTGTTCCGTGTTTTTTACAACTACTGGCATGAACGCCGTGAGCGTAAACGGATGATGGAAATTTACAGCCGTTATTTATCACCTCAGGTAGCAAAAAGTATTGCTGTATCGGGAGATTCTGCCTTAGCTTTGGGCGGACAAAAAAAAGACATAGCCGTCCTTTTTGTTGATATCCGCGGCTTTACGACAATCAGCGAATCGCTTGGCCCCGAAGAAGTGGTTGCCTTTTTAAATCATTACTTGGATTTGACCACGCGCAGTATTTTTGCTAACGAAGGTACAGTCGATAAGTTTATCGGTGATGCAACAATGGCTGTTTTTAACGCTCCTTTTGACCTGGATGATTATGTTTATAAAGCAGTAAAAACCGGCTTAGATATGGTCGAGGGGGCCAGACAGTTGGAAAAAGAATTAACCTTGGCAAGCGGCGCAAAAGTTGGTTTTGGTGTCGGTATCAATTGCGGCGAAGCCGTTGTAGGTAATATCGGTACAAGCTTTAGAATGGAATATACGGCGATTGGCGATACGGTTAATACTGCGTCCCGCCTGGAAGGGCAGGCAGGTCCCGGCGAGGTTATTGTCAGCCGGGCTGTTATAGACAGGGTTGGCAACAGGTTTCTTACTACCTGCCTTGGGGAAAGAAAGTTAAAAGGCAAGGCCGGAGAAATTAGTGTATATCGTATTGACGGAATAAAAGACAATATTGAGGGGGATTAAAACAATGAAAGTTTTACGAAAAATATTGCCGCTGCTGATTATGCTGGTGTTATTGCCTATTTTATCGTTAACCGCTTATGCTTACAGCGATATTGACGGCAGCCATTGGGCTAACGAAATGATAACACAGATGCAACAAAGCGGCGTTTTGACGGAAATTACCGATGACAGCGGAAATTTTTATCCTAATGCTGCCATCACTCGCGGAGATTTTATCACATTAATCATCAAAACCTGCGCTGCTGATGCTAATGGTGATTTAAGCGGTATGGAGGATCTGGCCTTGGTAAGCGAAGAGATCAAACCCTATCTGGGAGCTGCGCAGAATTTGGGTATTTTTAAAGGCACCATAAAAGACGGCAAAGTTTATGCCGAGGCCGATAGCAAAATATTCCGCCAAGATGCGGCGACAATTTTAGGCCGTCTGTTAAAGCTCTCATCAACAGAAGCTAACGGCTTTACCGATCAGGCTGATGTTTCCGTCTATGCTAAAACCTATGTAACGGCCTTAACGGCAAAAAGCATTATAAAAGGCTATTCCGACAACAGCTTTAAACCCAAAGCTCATATTACAAGAGCCGAGGCCGTCAGCTTAGCAAAATATGCAAAAACATATTGTGATTTAAATAAAAATCAATTAACAACCTTGTGTGGCTTAGGCAGCGTAAATGCCCTTGACGGTACACTTGCTAAGGCGGCTTTCGGTCAGCCGCAGGGTTTAACCGCCGATAAAGCAGGCAATATTTATATATTTGATACCGATAACAGCCTAGTAAGAAAAATAAGCGGAGAAAAAGTAAGCACGGTTGCAGGGCTGGCAAAATACCGTGATGCTTACGGCGATGTAATCGGTTCATATGTTGACGGGCATATTTCTGCTGCCTATTTGCATAAACCAACTGATGGTGTAATACTGACAAACGGGGATTTGCTTTTTGCCGACCAGGCGGCAAATGCCATACGCTGTATAAGCGGCAGTGCTGTTTATACATACAGCGGTGATGAAATGCCAGGCTATGCTGAAGGAGCAGCTGAAAAAGCCCGCTATAATTCACCTTCGTCCGTGGCTGTTGACGATAAGGGCAATCTTTATGTAGCTGATACTTTAAATCATTGTATCAGGGTTATAGATAAGAACAGAAACAGCTCTCTTTTGGCAGGTACGCCTCAAAAAAGTGGTTTTGCTGACGGAAACGCAAAAGAGACCCTGTTTAACGAACCGACAGGTATAGCTGTTTCTGCGGACGGCTCAACGGTTTTTGTTTCCGACAGCGGTAATCAACGGATAAGAATGATTAAAGACGGCAAGGTCATCACTTATGCCGGCAGCGGTGCGGAGAAAGACAGCGTCAGCGGCTACATAATCGGCGGTTATTATGACGGCGCGGCGGCAAAAGCTCAATTTTTATTTCCCAGAGGCCTATATTTAACTGCAAATGGTCTTTTGCTGGTAGCCGACAGAGGGAATAATGTGATCAGAGCAATAACAACCGACGGTAAGGCTATGACAATTGCCGGCAACGGTGATGCCGATTGTATCAGCGGTGCAGCCTTAAGCGCTTCTTTGAATGGGCCAACTGATATTAGCCTGGTCGGCGAAAAGCTATATATTACGGATACCAATAATAACGCTATCAGGATTTTAACATTTAATCCGGATATGCTTAAATAAAAAAACATCAAGGGGGTAGGTAAAATGACGATTATTAAAAAACCGACTTTAGGGGCATTGTTTTTAGGCCTGCTGGTTATGGTCTTTTGCTTGCTTTATATAAGTGACGGGACACAGGCCGCACAAAAAAGCCTGACTGCGCGCAATATTTCTATTTTATCTGTTGACGGCGATAACGCTCAGGTCAATCCCGGCGGCAAAAAAAATATTAAGGCAACTGCCGGAATGCGCTTAGGCCAGGGCTACACTATTAAAACCGGTGCTTCAACTATGCTTTACTTTCAGGTAGATGATGATAAGGCCATTAAAATGGCTGACAACAGCTCCGTTTCTATCAGCAAGGCCAGCGGTAATAAATTGAATATTACATTACTTAAAGGAGAGCTTTTCTTTAATATTAAAAAACCGGTGGAGGACGGAAAGGCCGTGTCTTTTAGTGCCGGCGGAACTTCAATGGGGATCAGAGGCACCAAGGGCGGCATCAGTTTTGCTGAAAACAATTTATTGCTAACTAATGGCGGACTACCTACACCTCATTTTTATATTTTCTCGGGTCAAGGTATGCTTTGGCAAGAACAGCCGAATGGCAACCCCCCCCAAGGAGGTCAACCTCCCCAGAATCCTACCTTGATTCTTAATGCGGGTCAAGGGGTAGGAGTACCCCCAGGCTCGGGATTAAGCGGGCTTGCGCCAACTAATTTTGATCCGAATAATCTTTCACATTTTCAGCTTGTTGGTTTATCCGAAAACGGAGGTTCGGGAGGAAGCTTGCCCCCCGGCTTGCAAAAAAGGATTGATGACAGTGATTTTGACCAACTGCTGAATAAGCTTCGTGAACAACAAGACCAAAAAAATAAAAAACAGCAAGAGAATAAAAATAAAATAGATCAAGATAATCGCGGCATCCAAGGCAGCCAACACTATAATAACCCCTTAAACGGGGGCAGTAGCAGCGGTAATAACGAAAACCATAACGGCAATGATAATCAGAATCAAACAAGAGTAAATGCAGAGGTTCTATATTATGATATTTTAGATCCGCAAGCAGATTGTGAGCTAGGTACATATACAGGCGGTAATGTTAATTATGCACACATTAAAATTACCGATTTACAGTGGGGTACAAACGCAGAGCATACACCCTTAACCGCACCTGTTTATACACTTACCGATATTACCGGGCAACCGGTAAATGTTCAATACGAGTTCGTTTTTAATCAAAACGAAAATAAATGGGAGTATCTGTTTCAGCTTGTAAATACAGGCACATATCATTTAACTGTCTATGAAAACCAAGATGAGAATAACTCGACAGCAGTTTTTGAAAAAACGATTAGTATCTTTAACGAAAAACCTTCGCTGCAGGTAATCCAGCCGCAGGGTTACGGCTTTGGGGTAAACTCAAATAATATTACCTTTACATATACTTCACTCTTGGGTAATTACAGCAGCTTAAATATGGGCGGTACAATTTGCTATTGTTTGGCAAGGGAGTCCGCCAACGCTTTTAGTGATACATCAGCCGCGGATATAATCACTGCAGTTATCAAAGAGACAGAACCGGAGGATTTTTCTACGGTACAGGACTGTCTGGCTCTGGGCAGCGGCACTTTTTCTTATGTAAACGGAGCTTGCCAATCAGGCTCAATTAACTTAAACGACCTTGATTATGGTACTGCTTATCGTTTGGCGGTTGCTGTAGTTGACGAGGCCGGCAACTTTTCTGATTTTAAAGAAGTATTTTTTGTGACAGGTATGGAAAACAAACCTGATTTGGTATTAGCGGAAATCCCTGATTCCAGTGATGTTACGGTCAGCTTAAGTAATTTAAATGAAGGTATTATAAACAATTACTATGGTTCTTCTCCTTTAGCTGCCGGTCAATATGCCTATTATGTTTTTTTTGCCAACAGTATATCGAACTTTAATGAAGGCTTGAGCGGCCAAGAGATGGTAGAGACTTATTTTGGCATTCAACCTTATGCTCAGCGTTTAGACAAAAATATCAGCACCCTCAGCTCTACTATTACAGCATCTCAGAATGATAACGGCTATTATTCATATATAACCTCAAGTGATACTGCAAGGTTTTATATTGTAATGAGTTATAAAACACAGTTAAATAATGATGATATTGTCTCTTATTCAGAGCCGATTGAGTATAATTTAGGCAGTTTAGCTTTTGGCGAGCAATTACCGACTTATCAACTAGAACATGTTAATTATCATAGTACGGAAGGAGTATGCAGTTTACATCATCCATACCCCGATGACAATGCAACCTGGATGATGCTGGGCGAGTACTCGCCAGGGGATATAGCAGTCAGTTTTAGACTAAGCGGAAGCGGCCTTGTTGATGGCCTTAAGCTGTTATACGGACTTAATGGGGCTTATAATAATTCTGCATTATTTATACCAAACGGGACTGACTTTACAATAAACATTGATAATTTTGATGAAAACGGTCCTGGATTTTATGTAATAAACGCTAAGCTGGTGGCTCCCAATTTAGTTGATCAACAATATATTGTAATTTACCTTACTGAGCCGATTTAAAAATAAAACAGCAAGTGCTGAAAAGCACTTGCTGTTTTTTATTTAGTTTATTCATAAATATCTTCATCATCGTCCAAGCAAAAGGCTTTGGTAAAGCCTTCACGAACAGCATGGGCAATATTGCCGGGAGTGGAGGCGTCGCCGATTGTCTGCAGCTTTATATTATAAATTACACTTCGTGGTGCGGTGAGAGGGTTAGTGGTTGGCTCGAAGGGCGCCAAGGTTGTTGTAAGCGGGTTAAGTCTTGCCAGCTCAGCGGCCAAGGCATTTTGAGCTTGCATACCGCCGGCAAAAACAGTAAAATCGGCAAGCATACTGTCTTTTATATTGGTTTTTAAATCCAAAACAACTAATTCTTGATGATTAATTGCTAAAAGTTTTTTGTTTGTAAGCAAAGGCATACCGCTTTGTTTTAATTGGGGAATTAAAAAGCGTGTATGAACATTGGTACAGCCAATGCCGATAGTTGGCAGCATTTCCAGCACAAAGACTTCTTTGCCTTTGCTTTGCAAATGCTCGGCAACCTCAAGGCCCGTCATTCCCGCACCGATGACGGCAATTTTGTCGCCCTGCGGACTAACCTCGCCGCATAACAGCTGTTCGGCTGTGCAATAGCGATCGCCGCTCAGCTCGATTGAAGAAGGTATTATCGGACGCGAGCCCGTGGCGATAAAAACAGCGTAAGGTTGTTCTTTAACAATTTGTTCGGCTGTTGCGGTACTGTTTAAATGCACCTTTACGCCTAAACGAGGTAAATTATATTCATAGTATTCAATCGGCCAAAGCAGGCGATATTTGTGCGGAGGCACAGCGGCAATGTTCATTTGTCCGCCCAGACGATCGTTTTTTTCGTATAGGGAAACTTTAAAATTTCTTAATGCCAAAACGCGCGCGGCTTCACAGCCGGCAACACCGCCGCCGACAACAATCACTTTACGCTCGTCGCCGTTTTTAACAAATTTTTTATAATATTGTTCGTAACCCGCTACAGGGTTAACAGCACAGGCCGTATGCCCCGAATAAAGGCTGTCGTGGCAATGCATACAGGTAATACAGCGTTTGATCTCCTTTTCGCGGCCCTCAGCCAGTTTATTGACATAATTGGGATCGGCCAAAGAGGGGCGGGCCATTGCTACCAGATCACATTTGCCCTCTTTAATAAGATTTTCGGCATAGTCAAAATCCCTAATCAGGCTAACAGCGATGACAGGTACTGAAACTACCTGCTTAACGGCTTGAGCTAATGGTACCAGCCAGCCTTGTTCTTTGTATGGAGGAGCCGCTACACCGGCCGGGTATTGACCGCCGCCGGCCGAAACATTAATTAAATCGGCGCCGTAGCGTTCTAATAGCTGTGCCATTTGACAGGCTTCCTCGATGTGAGTGCCGTCCTCAACAAATTCTTCGGCCGAAATACGGACGGAAATCGGATAGCCGGCGCCGCATTTGACACGCACGCCCTCCATAATCTCCTTGACAATACGCAGTCGATTTTCTAAATTACCGCCGTACTCGTCATTACGGTGGTTAGAGTACGGGCTGACAAACTGGTTGAGCATATAACCGTGGGCGCAGTGAATTTCTACGCCGTCAAAATTTGCTGCCTTAGCAGTTGCGGCAGCTGAAATAAACTGCTCACGAAGAAGATGAATCTCTTCGATAGTCATTTCTCTGGGGACTGTTCCGCCGGCCACAACCGGTAGGGCAGAAGGAGCGATAGGCTGCTTACCTGTCACAGCAACATTTGCCATTCTGCCTGCGTGGTGCAGTTGAACAAAAATTTTGCTATCATAACGGTGAATGGTATCGGTCAGCTTTTTTAAGCCGCCGACAAAGGAATAGTTATAGATACCCAGCTGGTTGGCGGAGCCTGAGCCGTCTTCGGCCACACGGCAAAAATCGGTGTAAATTAAGCCTATACCGCCTTTGGCTCGTGCTTTAAAATAAGCCAAATAATCCTCGCTCATTTCTCCGTTTTTTTGTGCTAAGGCAACGGCCATAGCCGGCATTACAAAGCGGTTTTTAACAGTAATCGAGCCGATTTGCAAGGGAGAAAAGAGTGTCTCGTACTTCATATTTAACCCCTCCTAGAAAAATTAAAAAATCATTATTTGTATAGCCGGCGTTGGTTCGTCCTCTATAACACATTATTTTACTGCTTCTATAGCATCGTGGACGGTTTCGTTGTATGTTGGATGCGGCCTGATTACAGAGGCCATTTGTTTTTTTGTTAAACCGCAGGCGATAGCTTGTGTAAATTCGCTGATCATATCGGTTGCGCGTGCGCAAATTAATTGTGCGCCCAGCAAAACATCGGTTTCGGCATGATAAATCAGTTTAATAAAGCTGCGGTCCTCCTCGGTGATCAGAGCCTTGCCGTTAGCCGTAAAATAGCTTTTACCGACTGCAACAGGTATTCCCTGAGCCTTGGCTTGCGCTTCGGTTAAACCAACAGAGGCGATTTCCGGCGAGGAATATACACAGGCGGGAACCAAGGATAAGGTCAGGGTAGCGGGCTTGTCTAAAAATTGATCAATTATGTTTAATCCTTGAGCGGTGGAGGCGTGAGCCAGTTGAATGCTCCCGTAAACTGCATCGCCAATGGCATAAACACCTTCAATATTAGTTGCAAAATTTTCGTTTACCACAATTGCTCCGCGGTTAAGCTTAATCGGCAGATCGTCGGCAAAAATATTGGTGGCGTCTGCCTTGCGGCCGGTGGCGACCAGCACCATATCGCAGGGCACAGAAGCTTCACCCTTTTTATTGCTAAAAATTACCTGTTTTTCAGGTTTATCTGTAATTTTTATTACTGAGGAAGAACAAAATAGTTTAACGCCGCGTTTTTTCATAATCATTGACATTGTACTGCTGATTTCTTCATCAAGAGTCGGCAGGATACGGTCTAAGGCTTCAATTACCGTTACTTGGCAGCCAAAGGCATTATATACTCCGGCAAATTCCATGCCGATTACTCCTCCGCCAATAATTACAATTTGCTTGGGCATGGCAGAATCAGTTGTTAATAATGTATCGGATGTATTGACAAAAGGCAGGTCAATGCCGTTAATTGGCGGCATAGCAGGGGCCGCGCCACAGGCAATAAGTATTTTATCGCAGCTTAATTTTTCAGTTTTGCCTTCATTATCGGTAACTTCAACCAATCCGCTATCTAAAACTTTGGCATAGCCGCGGTATAAAGCAATTTTTTTACTTTTAAAAAGCTGTTCGATACCGCTGCGCAGTCTTTGAATCATGGCGTTTTTGCGGGCATGGATTAATAAGGGGTCGAATTGGGGGTTTAGTGCGGATAAACCCAAAGAGCTGCAGGATATTGTTTCTTTATAAACATCGGCAGCATGAAGCAGTGCCTTGGTGGGAATACAGCCTTTATTAAGACAGACTCCTCCTAATTCGTTTTTTTCAATAACAGCGACTTTTAAGCCGTTATCAGCCGCCTTTGCGGCCGCAGGGTATCCGCCGGGGCCGGCGCCGATAATAATTAAATCATATTGGTTTTCCATTATTTATCTTCCTTCCGGTCATTGTTATTGCGCAGCCAAGCCGTCAATTCATCAATGATAATTTTTTCATTATTATTTTTTATTTCTGCTTTTTCAATAGCCTGGGCAAAAGCATTGTTGTCAATTTCACAGCCGACCAAAAGCTCTGATAAAGAGGCAATTAGCTCCGTTTCCAAGGCGTCCGAATAAATTTTTGCCTGTCTGACCGTGCGCGGGCCGACTTGGATTTGAATTTGAATTTCGCCCCAATTAAAACGCTGAGAAAGCTCGTAACCAAAAGCAATATCTTTACCGAAACGGTAATTCTCCGAGGCAAAGAATTCAGCTAGGGCCGCGATTTTTTCTTTTGCAGCGGCGGAAAAAACATAGTCGGTGCAGGGGAGGGCATATTCGTCGCAAAACGCGGATTTTAGACTGTTTTGCAGCTCGTTGAGGGCAAGGTTTTGGTTCACCTCTTTGAGGTTAATAACTCGTGAGCGTACGGATTGTACGCCTTTGGCTTGCAGCTTTTGCTGGCTGACAGTTAAATATTTACTTAAATCATCAATTTTAACATCATACAAAATTGCGCCGTGGTGGCAGTTTTTACCGTCTTTGCTTAAAAAAGCATTGCCTACACATTTACGGCCTTCGGTAACAATGTCGTTACGGCCGGTTTTTTCCGCTTTAACGCCAATTGCCTTAAAGGCGCGGATAATAACCTCCAGCTGACGAGCAACAGAATAATTATTATCCTGTGCAATAAAAGAAAAGTTTTGGTTGCCGAGATCGTGAAAGACGGCACCGCCCCCGGAAAGCCTGCGCGCC
>JAQVWQ010000011.1 GCA_028709615.1 Clostridia bacterium
AGCTGACGCGCGGCGAGTTTATAGTAATGCTGATGCGGGCCTACGGCATAGCCCCCGACTCCGATCCTAAGGATAACTTTGCCGATGCCGGAGCTACTTACTATACGGGCTATCTGGCGGCGGCCAAGCATCTGGGCTTAACGGACGGCGTGGGCAACAACCTGTTCGCTCCGCAACGGGAGATTACGCGGCAGGAGATGTTCACTTTGCTGTATAATATTTTAAAAGCCGCCAAGCAATTACCGCAGGCTGACTCAACCAAAGCACTCCCTGATTTTTCTGATGCCGGGCAGCTTGAACCATGGGCTAAAGAGGCCGTTACGCTGCTGGCAGCAATGGGTGTTATCGAAGGGAGCGGCGGCAAGCTCGAGCCGACGGCTACGGCAACCAGGGCGCAAATGGCTCAGCTGCTTTACAAATTATAATCTTTGCGGCGGCAGATTTGACACCTTACTTTGATGGCGCTTAAGCTTTTTTAACTCTGTTAACCTAATGCCAAAGGCCTGCTCAATAACCTTGTTGTTGGTTATTGAGCAGGCCTTTGGCTTTAATGTTTGTACTTGCCGCTGTTTTTTTATGGCCTTGTGTAGCACCTCGATTGTAGTTTTGCACAGCGAATCAGTATTTTTGTAGATTTATGTTGTTTTTTCACGATTGCCGGGATATAATGGTAATAGTAAAGATTATTATTAGAGATAAAGCTCCGACAGTATGCTTAATTAAAAACGATCTTTGGAAGAGGGTCGCAAGAGCCTCCGCTTAAAAATCCATATGCAATCAGAGAGGGTAGCGTTGATTTTAGCATAAGAAAGAGGTGCCTTATGATGATGCGTAAGGTTGGGACAAGCATTCAGAGGGAAAAGGAGGCGCTGCGTATCCCTCCAAAAAACAAATATTTTTTTATTTTATTAACTATAACCGTTTTGCTGGCAAGCGGTTTTTATTTGCACCTTGAGTGGAACAAATATCAGGGCCTGGCATCATCCGAAGCTATCCAATTGGCGCAATCGCTGGAGTCTCTTTTACATCCCGAACACATCGAAGAATTATCCGGCAGCGCAGAGGATCTTAATAATCCTACATATGTTATGGAAAAGCATAGCCTGGCGCGGTTAATTGAGGTCACAAACCCGATACGCTTTGCTTATTTATTGGGTGAGCGCAACGGTAGTGTTGTCTTTCTTATGGATTCTGAACCTCCCGATTCTCCTGACTACTCACCGCCCGGCCAGATATTTTACGAAGCTCAGGACAGCATTATGGGGATATTCCGCTCGGGCGAAACAGTGCTGACCGCTCCGACAACTGACCGTTGGGGCACCTGGATCAGTGCGCTTGTACCAATAAAAGACCCGACTGACGGAAGAGTAATCGCCGCCTTGGGGATTGACTATTCCGCAGCGGAATGGTACGCAGCATTATGGAAGCAAATGATTCCTGATTTTATGGTTGTTTTTGTGGTCCTTTTGCTGTATTTTTCTTTGCTTTATATTGGGGCCCAGCACGCCCGACTCAACAGACTTAATAATAAATTGGTTTTTGATGAAGCTCTTTATCGCAGCGTTTTTGAACAGGCTCCTGTCGGAATTGCGGTTATGGAAGATAAATCTCTTGCAAATAAAACGGACTTTGGTGATATGAGTATCAACTCTACATACGAAAAAATTCTTGGCCGCAACAAAGATGAGCTACAAAAAGTAACATGGGTTGAAATAACACATACCGAGGATATTTTGGCTGACTTAAAAAATTTTGATCGGTTTAAAAAGGGCGAGATCAGCGGCTATACAATAGAAAAGCGCTTTATTAAGCCGGACGGAGCGGTTGTTTGGACCAATATGAAGATTTCTCCTCTGCTGGGTCTTGACTATCAACATTCAATGCACTTGTGCTTGCTTGAGGATATATCCGAACGCAAGCAAACCGAGCTGGCATTAGAGGAAAGCGAGCATAGAGAGGCTGTTATTCTTTCCCATTTACCGGGGCTGGCTTACAGATGTAAATATGACCGTTACGGCACAATGCTCTTCGTTTCTGACGGTTGTTATGCCCTGACGGGGTATTTGCCGGAAAGCTTTATTAACAACAAAGGGCTGGCCTTTAATGACATTATCATACCGGAACACCAAGAAGTGCTGTATAAAGAATGGGCAAGGACTGTTCCTAACAGGCTGCCGTATAAATGCGAATATGAAATAACGGCCGCCGACGGCCGTCAAAAATGGGTTTTAGAGATGGGGCAGGGCGTATATGATGAACAGGGCGAGGTAGAGGCCCTTGAGGGTATAATCCTGGATATCTCGGACAGAAAAGAGATTGAAGATCGCCTCAGATACATAAATGAGCATGACAGCTTGACCGGCTTATATAACCGCGGCTATTTGGAGACTGTTCTCGAAAAAGACGCCAAGCACAAGAAGATATCAAAAAGAGCTGTTATAAGTATTAATTTAAGCACGGTTCAGCTGTTAATTGCCAATTATGGGTTTCAGCACGCACAAAATATTATCAAAACGGCTGCCGAAACACTCGCCAATTATTGCTCGGATCAGTGCATGCTGTTTCAAACACATGAAAACCGCTTTGTATTTTATCTAAAAAACTACAAGGACAGAAACGAACTGATCGATTTTAGCGAGGGTATTGCCAATACACTCGAGGCTTTATTTGTGACGGACAGAATCGGCGGCGGGATTGGAATTATCGAAATTGACCAAGATAAAGAGCTTGATGTAGATCTGCTTTTAAGAAGACTTTTGATCGCATCGGAAAGGTCGATTAATCCCTTTGATAAAGATTTCAGAACTTGTTTTTACGACAAAGAGCTGGAAGACTCAGTAAACCGTGAGGGAGAAATAAGAAATGAGCTTTTAAAAATCGCGGCGGATCATAATGGCGACGACCTGTTTTTGCACTACCAGCCTATTTTTGATCTAAAAACTGATTCAATTTGCGGTTTTGAGGCTTTAGCCAGATTAAGAACCAAGAAGCTGGGGCTGGTATCCCCCGTAGAATTTATTCCCATAGCCGAAAAAAACAAGTTCATCATTCCCATCGGCGAAAAAATTATTATCGAGGCCTTTGGTTTTCTCAACAGATTAAAAGAGGCGGGATTCGAAAATTATTATGTTTCAATCAATGTTTCTGCTATTCAGCTGCTAAGGCCGGATTTTACCGCAAGACTGTTTGGTATGATCGACGAAATGCGCGTTAACCCCAAGAATGTCTGCATTGAGATTACCGAATCGATCTTTGCCGTCGATTGTGCAAATATCAATAACACGATCAAAAAGCTGAGGGGGGCGGGGCTGCGTATAGACATAGACGATTTTGGAACAGGCTATTCTTCCTTGGCCAGGGAGAAGGAGCTGAATGTTGACGGCCTGAAAATTGACAAATATTTTATTGACAGACTGTTAGAAACGGATTCCGATAAGGCTATAACCGGTGATATTATTTCCATGGCTCACAGGCTGGGGCACGATGCCGTAGCCGAAGGCGTTGAGCACGCAAGGCAGCTGCGGTATCTTAAAGAACATGGCTGCGATAAGGTATAGGGCTATTTGATCAGCAAGCCGCTTGACGAAGAAAGGGCCCTTGAGCTGCTGCAAAATCAGCTAAAAATACAATGACTGCCATTCAGACGACAGCCAGTACTAAGGATGGTAGAAGATGAAAAAGAATAAAGCAACTCTTTCAATAAGAAGAATTATTTTACTGATATTTGTTATCTCCTTGTTTATATCAGTATTCTGCTACGGTGCGTTGGTTTTCACAAGCTGGATTTCTTCGTCACATAAAACAACAGAGCGCATTGCCTCCAATATCAATGAAGACATCTACAAACAAGTCTATGCCTTGATGCAGGCCCCTTATCATATTAATAATATCAACCATAAAATTATTGCAAACGGTATGCTTGATTTGTCTGACGAAAAACAAAGGGAGAAATTTTTTGTTGGAGTTCTTGAAGCGCAGGCCAAAGAGATATACAGCTTTAGTTACGGCACCGCAAACGGCGAGTATTACGGAGCGCGCAGAAACGCAGACGGTGTGATTGAGATTATGAGAAATAATGCCGGGACCGGCGGAAACTCTTGGTATTATTCGGTTAACGAGGACTTGACGGCCGGCGAGCTGGTTGTTGAGGCGGGCAGGTTTGATCCCCGTACCCGCGCGTGGTATCAGGCTGCCCTTGAGGCCGGAGGCCCGGTCTTCTCCCCCGTCTATAAGCATTTTGTCATGGACGATTTAACCGTATCCGCGGCATGGCCTGTTTATGATGATGCCGGGGAGCTTAAAGGTGTACTTGGAACTCATATGCTGCTTACAAATATCGGCAGTTATCTTCAGAGCGCTGTCGCTGAATACAACGGAGCAGCTTTCATTATCGAAAAAGGCTCGCATAATTTAATCGCCAATTCGATGGGTATGGCAAATTTTACTGTTCTTGCGGACGGCACGCCGGAACGCTATCAGCTTGAGGATATTGAAAATATCGATATTCAAAATGTATATAAGCAAGATAAAACAAACAGCGCGCCGCAACAGATTTTTAAAGGTAAAAAGGATAATTACTTTGTTAATACCCGCGATATTGCTTTAGGCGGAATCGAGTGGCAGATAGTTTCTGCTATTCCAGAGTCGGTTTTTATGGCAGATGTTGTTAACATTATGCGTTGGTCGGCGCTCATTGCCGCAGCTTTTTTGCTGCTGGCGGTTTTGGCTTACAATTTGTTAATGACAAAATATCTTAAGCCGATGAAAAGCTTATTGCAGGTATCCGCTCAACTATCCGCCGGGGACTTAACAAAAAGGGTTAAAATCGTCAGAAACGATGAGTTCGGCTTAATATCACAAAGCTTTAACAGCGTTGCGGATAAAATGCAATCGCTCATTGAAAACCTGGAAACCGGTGTTCATGAGCGCACCGAGCAGCTGCAAAGGCTCAATTTGACCTTAGAGGCCAGCAAGGAGGAGCTGCGGTTAATTCTCGATTCGGCGGCCGAAGCGATTTACGGTATTGATTTGAACGGCAACTGCACCTTTTGCAACAAAAGCTGTATAAAAATGCTGGGGTATAGCGACCAGGCAGAATTACTGGGTAAAAATATGCACTGGCAAATCCACCATACCCGCAGGGACGGAACATTCTTTCCTGTTGATGAATGCAAGATTTTCAGGGCATTTCTTAAAGGGGAGGGCTCTCATGTAGATGACGAAGTGTTATGGCGCGCTGACGGCACCTCTTTTGATGTGGAATATTTTTCATACCCGCAGATAAAAAACGAGAAGATCATTGGCGCCGTAATAACCTTTATGGATATAAGCGGGCGCAAGCAAAAAGAAGCCGAAATCCACTATCTTAGCTGTTACGATGTATTGACCGGGCTTTACAACAGAAGGTGCTTTGAAGAAAACCTTACAAAAATCGACAACCCGGACAATCTTCCGCTGGCTGTCATTTTTGCGGATATTAACGGCCTGAAGATGACCAATGATATTTTCGGTCATACCGCGGGCGACGAGCTGATCAAAAAATCATCGCAAATTCTTAAGCAGAGCTGCAGGGAAAGTGATTTTGCGGCCCGTATCGGCGGAGATGAATTTATAATTCTGCTGCCCAAAACAACCGGGCAAACAGCCGGGCAGGTCCTGGACCGTATCAGGTCCGGGTTTACGGATGCCCGCGTGGAAGCCATTAAGTGCAGCATTTCTCTTGGGCTTGATCTTAAGCAAAGCCCGGATCAGTCGCTGGACGAGATCATCGCCAATGCAGAAAATGCGATGTATAAGGATAAAACGATGAATCGTAAAGCAATCAACAAGGATATTATTGATACCATAATCAAAACTCTGCATCTAAGAAACCCGCGTGAGGAACAGCATTCGGTCAATGTCGGTGAGTTGTGCTTAGAAGCGGGAACGGCCTTACATTTGTCAGAAAACGAAATCAACCGCTTAACCATAGCCGGCTATCTGCATGATATCGGTAAAATCGTCCTTGAAGAAAACATCTTAAATAAGGATTTTTTATCGGATGAAGAGCTTGAGGAGATGAAGCAGCATTCAGTAGTGGGGTATCGAATTTTGAGCCTCTTTGATGACACGCTGGATTTGGCCGAATATGTTTACAGCCACCATGAAAGATGGGACGGAACCGGATACCCGAGGGGGTTAAAAGGCCAACAAATACCCTTGATATCGAGAATTATTGCGGTCGTCGAAACCTATGATCGGGTGCTAAACAGAGGCGGGCTTCCCTTGCAGGAGCGCAAAAAAGCGGCGCTTGAAGTCATAAAAAACGGCGCCGGCAGGCAGTTTGATCCTAAAATAGCCCAAACGCTTGTACAGCTTATCAGCGCACATCAAGAGTAGGCTGGTGTAAATTGCCGTATTTTGCCGGCAAAATTATGCCCGCTTCCGTCAGAGCTAAAACGGCCGTTATGATATTGACAACAATAAATTTTTATGTTAAGATAAATAAACTTTGGGGAAAGGTGAAATTTCCTATAAGCTTTTTTTAAAAAAAAGGTGCCGATATATTAATTTATCCCTGGGGTTTTATACTTCAGGGATATTTTTGTTCTTTGATTTAAATTCCGCCGCTTGGCCTAAGCGGCAAAACCGCAAGAAAGGCTTGATGTTTATATGGATAAGATCCGAATCGGGTTTATCGGCGCAGGTCAGGTCGGGGTAACGCTGGGCGCCTATTTTGCCGGCAAGGGCCTCAACATCAGCGGCTATTTTAGCCGTAGCTTTAACTCGGCGCAGGCGGCCGCTAAAATAGTATCAACGCAGGCCTTTGCGGATTTAGCGCCGTTTGTTGAAGAATGTGAGATGATTTTTATCACAACTGCTGATGAGCAGATCAAAACGGTGTGGCAGGAGTTAAAAAAATATGATTTAAACAATAAAATAATCTGTCATACCAGCGGGGCCTTAGCTGCCGATGTTTTTGAGGGAATTGCAGCTTGCGGTGCTTACGGCTGTTCAATACACCCTATGTATGCTTTTGCCCAAAAAAACGGCCAGACTCAAGGACTGGAGAGCTGTTTTTTTGCACTTGAAGGAAATGGCGAATATCTTGCAGAAATAATAAGTTTTATTAAGAAACTGGGAAATAAATATCTGCTAATTGCTCAAGATAAAAAAGCCTTGTATCACTTAGCCAATGTTTTTGTTGCAAATTTTGTTTTGGCAGTTTTAAACAGCGGTTTTAATTGTCTGCAAAGCTGCGGAGTCAGTCAAAAAGAAACAATCCAAGCCTTAATGCCGCTGATAGCGGCCAATTTAGACAATATAGCTCAAAAAGGCTGCCTAGAGTCATTAACCGGGCCGGTCGAAAGAAACGATCTTGCGACGGTGAAGAAGCACCTTGAGGTTATACCGCCGCAATACAGCGGTCTTTATGCGCAGCTTTCGATCATATTGGCTGATTTGGCGCAGCAAAAGCACCCTGCAAGAGATTACGGCGCTTTAGTAAATGCGCTGAGCGATTATATGAATAAATGCCAATAAGTAGGGGAGGGATTGATTTGAAAAAATCAACCGTTACATTTAAAAATGCCAAAGCGGAGGGCAAAAAGCTGACAATGCTGACGGCTTACGATTATGCGGCCGCCAGGCTGCTTGATGCTTGTGATATTGACGGCATTTTGGTCGGCGATTCTCTCGGTATGGTCTGCCTCGGTTATAAGGATACCTTAAGCGTGACGATGGAGGACATGATCCATCATACCAAGGCTGTTGCCAAAGGCGTAAAAAATGCCCTGCTGGTTGCCGATATGCCGTTTATGTCTTATCAAACAGGCGTTTATGATGCGGTTAAAAACGCCGGCAGATTAGTCAAAGAGGCGGGCGCGGAAGCCGTGAAGCTGGAAGGCAGCGCCAATGTGCTGCCGCAGGTAAAAGCTATTATCCAAGCGCAAATTCCCGTAATGGGGCATATCGGCTTAACGCCCCAGTCGGTCAATATCTTTGGCGGCTTTACGCTGCAGGGCAAAGAGGCCGAAACCGCCAAAAAGCTCATAGAAGATGCCAAAAGGCTTGAAGAGGCCGGTGTTTTTTCTATCGTGCTGGAGTGTATTCCTCAGGAGCTGGCGGGTATGATAAGCAAAGCCGTAGCCGTACCGACTATCGGCATCGGCGCGGGTAATGACTGTGACGGTCAAATTTTGGTTTATCACGACCTGCTTGGTTTGTATGACGATGTTAAACCAAAGTTTGTTAAGGTTTATGCAAACGCCGGCGAGCTGATTAAAAACGGGGTTCGCCAATATATTAATGAGGTTAAAAACGGGCGCTTTCCCGATCCGGAGCACTCTTTTTTAATGAATAAACAAGAATTGGCTAAATTAAAATAAAGAAATCAGGGTTTGAGCTATGCAGAGCGTATCAAAGATTAAAGAAGTCAGAGAAATAATAAAAGACTGGAAAAGCGGGGGCTTTTCCATTGGCTTTGTTGCCACCATGGGCTATTTGCACGCGGGGCACAAAAGCCTGATCGAGCTGGCCAGGCAGCAAAACGACAGGGTCGTGGTCAGCGTTTTTGTCAATCCCACGCAATTTGGCCCCAATGAGGATTTTGCCAAATATCCGAGAGATATCGAGCATGATTGGCAAATCTGCCAAGAGGCGGGTGCCGATCTGCTTTTTGCGCCTGCCGTAACAGAAATGTATCCCGACAACAACCTTGCCTATATTGATCTCAAGGAGCTGGGCGACAACCTTTGCGGCGCCTCCCGTCCCGGGCATTTTAGGGGCGTTTGCACCGTAGTCGGCAAGCTGTTTAATATTATTACGCCGGATCAGGCCTATTTTGGGCAAAAGGATGCGCAGCAGCTGGCCATTATCAAAAAAATGGTCAAGGACTTGAATTTTGCCGTCAAGATTATTGCCTGCCCAATCGTGCGCGAGCCCGACGGTCTGGCCTTAAGCTCCCGCAATGCCTATTTGTCAACGCAGCAAAGACAGGCCGCGCTGATACTTTCGCAAAGCCTGCAAGCGGCGCAGGAGCTGCTGTTAAAGGGCGAAAGAGATGCTCAAGTCATCAGAGAGTTTATCAGCGAGCAAATAGCAAGCGAGCCGCTGGTTAAAAGCGATTATATCGAGCTTGTTGATACGCTTACGCTTAAGCCCGTCAAAAATATTACCGCTCCTATCTTGGTGGCGGCGGCAATTTATGTTGGCAAAACCAGATTGATAGATAATTTTTTATTTGAGGAGATTTAAAGATGCTTTTAAAAATGCTTAAAGCAAAAATCCACAGAGCGGTCGTCACAGAGGCCAACATAGATTATGTCGGCAGTATTACCATCGATCAAGATTTAATGGACGCGGCGGGAATTTATGAATATGAAGCGGTGTTAGTGGCGGATCTTGATAACGGCAACAGGCTGGAAACCTATGTAATTGCCGGCGCAAGGGGCCAAAGGGATATCTGCCTGAACGGGGCGGCGGCTAAGCTTATCAAGGTGGGCGATCAGGTAATAATTATGGCCTTTTGCCGGCTAAACGAACAAGAGATCAAGCAGCATCAGCCCCAGGTCGTGTTTGTGGATAACCAAAATAATATAACAGAAATCAAGAGCTATGAACAGCATGGGCAAATTAAATAGTAGAGGATTTTTTAAAAAGCACCCGCAAGGGTGCTTTTTTTAATTGAATAATATTCGTATAAGTAAATATACTTATTTTATGGATCTAAACGGCTGGCAAAACAAATTTGCTTGGGGCGCACCGCCCTTTATGGGCGGCGTTTAAAAAGCGGCGGGGCCGACGAGCGGCTGTTGACAAATTAATATTTTTAGCATATAATAATCCCAAACTCTTTGCGCTGCATTACATTCCGAAGGGAATGCGAGATCAACAGTACAAACTGAGCAGGCGATGAACCTATGTTTTAGGTCATGGGGCCGGGCCGTTCTTATGAATGGCAACAGATTGTGATGTGAGCACATCTGTGGGACAGTAGTATGATGTTCCATGGGTGTGTGTTTTTTTATAGCAAAATGGAACGCACCCGATAAATGAAGTGCCATAAGAGAAAAAACGCCGCAAACGGAGGTTCTTTTATGACAAATGTAAATCCTGATCTGGCGGGATTGACTACCGCCCAAGCCGAACAATTACAGGAGCAATTTGGTAAAAACGAGCTGGTACCGCAGAAAAAAGAGAGCTTTTTTAAAAAAGCTCTGCACATTATCTGCGAGCCGATGTTTTTGCTCTTAATTGTCGCGGCTATTATTTATTTTATCCTTGGCGAGCCGAGGGACGGCGCGATCATGCTTATTTTTGTGGTGGGCATTATCGGCATAGATGTTATTCAAGAATGGAAAACCGACAAAACCCTTAACGCGCTCAAGGATCTTTCCGCGCCGCATATTAAGGTTATCCGCGACGGCGAGGAAAAGCTGATTGCCGGCGCCGATTTGGTTCCCGGTGATTTAATGCTGATTTATGAGGGCGTAAAAATCCCCGCCGACGGGGTGATTATTAAATGTGCCGACCTCTGCGTGGACGAATCCTCTTTAACGGGCGAGGCCGAAGGGGTTTGGAAGTCGGCAGCCGAAGCGAGCGAGCCGACGACGGATTACTGGCGCCAAGATTATTGCTATGCAGGTACGCTGGTAACACAAGGTACGGCAACCGTCTGCGTCGATAAGATCGGCGCGCAAACCCAATACGGCAAAATTGGCCTCAATGTGGCCTCCGCCCCTGACGAGCCGACGCCGCTGCAAAAGCAGACGGGAAATTTGGTAAAGGTCAGCGCCGTTATTGCCGGCATATTGTTTGTGCTGGTTTGTGCAATCACCTGGTTTAATATCAGCGGCCTGCCCTTTCGCGAGCACTTAACGGCAAGTATTTTGGCCGGTATCACGCTGGCCATGGCGATGATCCCCGAAGAATTTCCCGTAATTTTAACCGTTTTTCTTTCTATGGGCGCCTGGCGGCTGGCCAGAAAAAAATCGCTGGTACGCAAGCTGCCGGCTGTGGAAACCTTAGGTGCGGTATCGGTGCTTTGTGTTGATAAAACAGGCACGATCACGATGAACAAAATGACGGTCGAGCAGGTTTGGGCGCCAAACGGCGATATCAACGAGCTTTGCCAAATAATGGGTATGGGCTGCGAAACCGAGGCTTACGACCCGATGGAACAGGCTATGCTGGCGCATTGCGACTCTTTGGGCATCACAAGCGACCACCTGTTTGGCGGCGATCTTGTTACAGAATATGCCTTTACCAATGAGCTGAAAATGATGGGTCATGTTTGGTATCATAACGAGCAGATTGTTATTGCCGCCAAGGGCTCGCCCGAGCGGCTGCTGACAATTTGCGATTTAACCGCAGATGAGCGCGCGCAGGCCGAAAATAAAATTGCCGAGCTGTCCGGTCAGGGGCTGCGCGTAATTGCCGTCGGCAGACAAAACTGCGCCAGCACCAATGAGGTTCCCGAGGAGCTAATCGGCTGCCACCTAACCCTGCTGGGGCTGGTCGGTTTGGCTGACCCCCCGCGCGAGGGGATCGAAAAGGATATCGCCCTTTGTAATCAAGCAGGTATCCGCGTTGTGATGATTACAGGCGATAACGGCGTAACCGCTGCTTCTATTGCCGAAAGAATCGGTATGCCCGACTTTGACAATATTATCACCGGCGATATGCTCGAAAAAATGACTGACGAGCAGCTGCGCGAATGTGTTAAAGATGTCAGTATATTTTCTCGCGTTATTCCCGAACACAAAATGCGCATTGTTAAAGCCTTTAAAGAAAACGGCGAGATCGTGGCCATGACCGGCGACGGTGTCAACGATGCCCCGGCGCTCAAATATGCCGATATCGGTATTGCCATGGGCAAGCGCGGCAGCGAGGTCTCCCGCGAGGCGGCGGACCTGATTTTAATGGACGATAATTTTTCTACCATTGTCGATACGGTTCGCGACGGCCGACGCATTTATGATAATATCCGCAAAGCGGTCGGCTATGTTTTTACTATCCATATTCCTATTGCCGCCGCCTCACTGCTGGCCCCCCTGCTCGGCGTGGCGCCCGCCGCCTTGTTTTTGCTGCCGCTGCATGTTGTTTTGCTGGAGCTGATCATTGACCCGACCTGCTCAATAGTTTTAGAACGGCAGCCTGCCGAGCTGGATATTATGGAGCGGCCGCCCCGCAAACAAAAAGACGGTCTTTTAAATATGCGCATTTTGTTAAAAAGCGCGCTGCAGGGTATTTTGATCTTTGCCGCCTCCTTTGGCGCTTATTATTGGCTTTTGTCACAAGGGCAGCAAGCCCCGGCGCTGGCCCGTTCTATGGGGCTGGTAATTATTATGCTGGCCAATTTGTTTTTGGTCCAGGTTAACAGCTCTAACTGCGATTTTGCTTTTGTATCTTTAAAAAGGCTGCTGCGCGACAGGGTAATGTGGGCTGTAAATATCGGTACTGTTGCGCTGCTGACGGTTATTTTGTATTCGCCGCTTAACGCCTTTTTAAAGCTTGCGCCTTTAAGCGCCAAGCAGTTTTTAATTGCTTTGGGCTTAGCGGCCGCGGCTGTGTTTTGGTACGAATTTGTTAAGCTGTTTAAAAAGTGTAAAAACCGTTTGACTGCTTAGAAAAAAAATATAAATTGCCGCCTGCTTGGCACAAGTTAAAAAACAGCCTCTTGTCAGTTACTGACAAGAGGCTGTTTGCCTTTTCTTTAGGTCTATTTTTATTTTTGCGGTATGATTTTATTTTTATACTGTTTGGGCGTTAAGCCGTATTTATCTCTAAAAAGGCCGATAAAGTGAGAAACATTTTCATAGCCCAGGTCATAGGCCACTTCGGTAACATTTTTAGAAACGATCATTTGTCTGGCTTTTTCCAGCTTAATATTTGTTAAATAAGCTTTAGGTGTTATGCCCGTAACCTTTTTAAAATACTGCGAGAAATTTGCTTCGGACATATTGAGCTGATAAGCGATTTCGCCGATGGTGATCGGGTTCATATATTCTTCATTCATATATTTTATAGCCTTGTTGACGGGGTTGTCAAATTCCAGATCCAGCATTTGAGGAACCCCTTTAACCTGTATCAGGTTATAAACCAGCTCTTGTGCGTGCAGGTCAAGGAGATATTTATTTGATTTTTTGGGGTTTGCAAGCATGACGGTAATTTTATTTAAAATATCTTTGATCTGGCGGTTATCCTTGGCGCATAACAGGCGGTCATCAACAAAGGTTTGGTAATCAATGGGGCCGTCTTCTTCGGAATGCTTCGCGACCTTTTCGATCAAAATATCGCTCAGCTCAAATACCAAAGCGGTTGTTGGCCGGTCAATGTTCATATGTACCTGTGATGAAGGCGGCATCAGCAGAAACTGGTCGTTATCATAGGTAAACGAGGCTTTGTCATCAATGGTAATTTCTTTTTCGCCATCTAAAATAGTGCATAGTCTGGGATATTCGTAAGATTTGTAGGTACCGGAGTATTTGCGGGAAAAATCATAATAAAGTATCCGCAGGTATTCTGTTTCCGTTCGGTCGGATAATTCAAGCGCCCTGTTAAATGTATCCAGCATAAAAGTCACCCTCATTAAATATATCACATAAGCGATAATAAAACAATGGTATTTAAAACAGAGGCATTATTAAAAAATCAGAGTTAGATTTTTATTGGTAACAGTTATACAATAAAAGCATAAAAGCTTAAAAAGAACATAGTTATCATATTGTTAAGGCCCAAAACAATTATTTTACTAAAACTCACAGATCGGAGGTGTATAAAAGATAAACTAAAGTAACCCGAAATTACTCAGACAAGTTTAAATTAGACAAAAACGGAGGAGATTATTATGACAAAATATTGTGCTGATAAGTACCAATTATTTATCGACGGCAAATGGGTCGATGCTCAAGACGGCAAAACCTTTACCGCTCATAACCCCGCTAACGGCGAGATTTTGGCAAGCTGTGCCGATGCCGGCAAGCAAGATGTCGATAAGGCCGTCAAAGCCGCCTGGAAGGCCTTTGACAGCTGGAAAAAAATCGGTCTTCAGGAGCGCGCCGCCATTTTGTTAAAGATCGCCGACATAATCGATGCCAACGCCGAAAAGCTTGCTATGGTAGAAACCTTAGATAACGGCAAGCCGATCCGCGAAACCATGAATGTTGATGTTCCTCTGGCCTCCGACCACTTCCGCTATTTTGCGGGCGCGATCAGAACAGAAGAAGGACAAGCCACGATGATCAATGATAATGACCTGAGCATTATCTTAAGAGAGCCGATCGGCGTGATCGGCCAGATCGTGCCCTGGAATTTCCCCTTTTTAATGGCCGCCTGGAAATTGGCTCCCGCTTTGGCGGCAGGTAACTGCATTGTTTTTAAACCCTCTTCCACCACATCCTTAAGCGTTCTTGAATTTATCAAGCTGATTGAGGGTGTTCTTCCCGCCGGTGTTGTCAACCTGATTACAGGCAAGGGCTCCGGCGCGGGTAATTATATGCTTGAGCATGAAGGCTTCCGCAAGCTGGCCTTTACCGGTTCTACCGACATCGGTTATACGGTAGCCGACGCCGCCGCCAAAAAGCTGATCCCCGCCACGCTGGAATTGGGCGGCAAATCCGCTAACATCTATTTCCCCGATGCCCCGTGGGAAAAAGCCATCGAAGGCCTGCAGATGGGTATTTTGTTCAATCAGGGGCAGGTCTGCTGCGCCGGCTCCAGAGTGTTTGTCCATGAGGACATTTACGATAAATTTGTTGCCGAAGCAGTTAAAGCTTTTAACAAGGTTAAGGTCGGCTTGCCCTGGCAGGCGGATACGCAAATGGGCGCGATTGTCAACGAATACCAGTTAAAGAGTATTCTTAATTATGTTGAGATCGGCAAAAAAGAAGGCGCCAAGGTTGTGGCAGGCGGCTGCAGAATTACAGAAGACGGACTGGATAAGGGCGCTTTTATGAGGCCGACCATTCTTGCCGATGTAACCAACAAGATGCGCGTAGCTCAGGAAGAAATCTTTGGGCCGGTGGTTTGCATTATTAAGTTTAAGGACGAGGACGAGGTTATTAAAATGGCCAACGACAACGAATATGGCTTGGGCGGCGCCGTTTGGACAAAGGATATCAACCGCGCCTTCAGAGTGGCAAGAGCTGTTGAAACAGGCAGAATGTGGATCAACAATTATAACAACCTGCCCGTACACGCTCCCTTCGGCGGCTACAAAAAATCCGGTATCGGCCGCGAAACCCATAAGGTCATATTAGAGCATTATACCCAGATGAAGAATATCTTTATCAGCCTGAGCGAAGAAAAAATCGGTATGTATTAAGCCGCAAACCCTGCTCTTGATTTGTAACCTCTACACACCTCATAACCTAAAGTTATCAACCTCCTTTAAGCTTTATCAAAACACACCCGCATATTTAACGCGGGTGTGTTTTTGTCTTTTTGGGCACTAATAATGCCCAAAGCGTTTGCGGGCTTTTAGGTATGCCGGCTGATTAATAGTAATGGCGGCGCCGTAAAATAAAGCGGCCAAAGCTTTAATTTGCCTTGGCCGCTTTTATTAATTTGTAGTCAGCTGATACCAATTACCGCCCGATTCTGTGGGAACAGGCGCGTCAACCCCGTTGTAGCTGGTATAAACATAGTAATTTCCGCTGCCGTCATCATAAACATCGCCGTTATCGGCAAGATCGAACCTGCCGCCGTCAATGTCGTCGGCAGTCAGCGTGGTGCCGGAAAACTGGGTAATACCCGCCCATCTTTTAATGGCCTCGGGGCCGTTGGCAGCCTGATGCTTGGTGATCGAAAAGCTTTGGGTAATTGCGTAATATTTGCCGTCCGCAAAGAGAAAAACAACTCCGGCCGGCAGGGTGTAAGAATCCCAGGGGTTAACAAACTGCGATTGTTCGGGCCAGACTGCTGAAGTCAGGGCAATACTAGTTCCCGGATAGGTGTCGCCGGGGTCGGGCTCGTCAGGTGTGCTGCCGTTATCGTGAATACTGCAGATAATGGACTTGCCATCACCGGCAACAGAATAAACTCCGCCTGAGGGGCAACGAAAATCATTGATATCCTCTGTAAAATCGCTGTAATCGCCGTTTAGTAATTTTTGTAAGGTTACATCTTCGTCATTGTCATTATAATAATAGGCGCTGGCCGCTTTATAATGGCGCATAATTGCGCTGCGGTTGATTTGGCATTGCTTTTCTTTGGCTTTGTCTATGTATGAAGTAAGCGAAGGGATAAGAAAAGCCGCTAGAATGGCGAGAATAACCAAGGTGACAATTATCTCTACCAGAGTAAAGCCGCTCTTTTTGTGGTGTTTTTTAATATAGCCCATAAATACTGCTCCAAACCGCAACAGACAAAAAACAGTTCTTAAACAGCTTAGCAAGCATCAATTTGATTACAAGCTCTGATTTTATCAGCCTTCTATATATATTATTCGGTCTGATGTTTTTTTATCTTAGCATAAATATATTGAGATGTCAATAAAATTTTATATAAGATTTTTATAATGGATATTTTTATAGATCTCTTAGGCCGCGGCCGTTTTTCGCAAGGCGGTCAGGCCTAAAATATCAGATAAGGCTGTGCTTTTTAATCAATTAACAAGACAAAGGATCAAGGCTCAAAAACCGAGGCCGGCCGGGGGGTGTTGAGGCCTGTTTTTATAACTTATTATTTTATAACAAACATAAAGATTTTTGCGAGTTTATATTGAATTTTGTCAATACTTGTGCTATAATTTTTATGTTATTGGCGGTTGGCAGCAACCGCGCGCTTAATTAAAAGAACATTTACGGTTATTATAAAACGGCTACTGCGCATAACAGCGCTTCACGCAAAGCAAAAGGGCCTTATTTTTTTAGGTATGGCAATTGGTTGCGGTTAATCGTTTTCTTTCAACCCCTGCCATTATTAGGTAGGAGGTTTTTTTAAGCCCTTTTGTCTGTTAAGGCTTGCCCGGTAATCGGCAAAAGCATGCGGGTATAAAGCTCATTACTTAAAAAAGCATTTTTCAATATCTAAAAATAATCAACAGGGACAAACCGCTCAAGCCGTGCATAGATGTTAACGAGGGGTTTTGCCTTTTTGGCAATAACGGTAATTTGGGGTGTTTAAACCGCTCCGGCAAGGCTTGATCGTAATCATATTGTGCCGACAAAGGAGCTGCTTGCTTTAGCTTGGTAGAGCGGTAAAATCTCTTAACGCTGTAATTAAGGAAGCCCAGCCTTAATAAATAGAGGAGATAAAGCATGGAAAACAAAAGGTTTATGCTGCTGGTAGATGATATTATGATCAACCGCACGATGCTGGACGAAGTGTTTTGCAATGAGTTTAATATTATACACGCCGCCAGCGGCAAAGAAGCTTTGCAGCTGATAGAAGAATATGACGGCCGTATTTCTGTTGTGCTGCTTGATCTTTTAAGGCCTGAGGACGGCTTTGAGGTTTTGCTGAATATGCAAAAAAACGGCACCCTGCGGGAAATCCCCGTTATAGTCGTTACCGATCAAAAAAAATCCGATACCGAGCAGCGGGTTTTAGAGATAGGCGCCTGGGATTGCGTAGTAAAGCCCTACAATACTTCCGTACTGCACAATCGCGTCGGCAATCTTATCCGACTAAAGGAGGCGGCGGCTGTCCGTGCCGAAAACATTTTAATCAGAGAGCTGGCGGAAAAGGAACGCGCAGCCAGAGAAGAATTGCGCTTTCGCGCCGAGCACGACGAGCTGACAGGCCTTTATAACCGCCGTAAGTTTTGCGAAGCGACAGAAGCTATGCTTAAGGCCAATGCCTCTACAGAGTATATTCTGGTTTTTTTTGACATCAATAATTTTAGCATTGTCAACGATATGCTGGGTGCCAGCGCCGGCGATAGAATACTTGTGGCTTTGGCAAGGGTTTTGCACAAAATGATTGGCGGCTTGGGTACTTACGGCAGGCTGGATAACGACCATTTTGTGACCTGTTACCCTAAAGAGCTTTTTAATGCCGGCCACTACGAGCGTAACGCCCGCGTAGATTGCTCGGCCTTTGGTATTGACTATATTATTAAGCTTAATTTTGGTATTTACGATATTAAGGATAGAGCTTTGCCTGTCGGTCAAATGTGCGACCGCGCGGGGTTGGCAGCTCATACCGCGGCCAAAAATTATCTGACGCCTTACGCTTTTTATGATGATCTTATGCTCGATACAATCTTGGCGGAGCAAGAGATCGCCGATGAGATGGAGCAGGCCTTGGCACAAGGGCAATTTCAGATTTATTTACAGCCGATCGGCAGTCTTTTTAATAAAAAGACCATTGGCGCCGAGGTGCTTGTCCGCTGGCTGCACCCCAAAAAGGGTCTGCTTTCGCCGCCGCAGTTTATCCCGATCCTTGAAAAAAACGGTTTTATTATCAAGCTGGATAATTTTGTTTGGGAGCAAACCGCCAAGCTCTTGGTGGCCCGTAAAAAATTGGGCTTGCCCGAGCTGCCTTTTTCTGTCAATCTTTCGCGGCGCAGCATTTACAGCCGTAATTTTGTGGCCGAGCTGATCGGTTTGGTTAAAAAATACGATCTGGAGCCGCGGCTGTTAAGGCTGGAGGTCACGGAGTCGGCTTATACCGATGACCCCGAGCAGATTAAAGCCACCATGACGGCTTTACAAAAAGAAGGCTTTATGATTTTTATGGATGATTTCGGCAGCGGCTATTCTTCTTTAAATATGCTTAAGGATATGCCTTTTGACACGCTGAAAATCGATATGAAGTTTTTGGAGGGCTTCGATAAATCCAGCCGCGCCGGCGCAATCGTCACCTCTGTTGTGCGTATGGCGCGCTGGCTAAAAATTCCCGTTATCGCCGAGGGCGTTGAAACACAGGAGCAAACCGATTTTTTATACAGTATCGGCTGCGATCAGATCCAGGGCTTTTATTTTTCCCAACCGCTGGTTGTTGACGAATTTGAACGCTTTGTTTGTGAAAACCCGCCGGAAATTATTAAACAGCGGCCGGCGCAAAACGACGATAATTATGCTACTTTGCTCTTCGGCGGAGATCAAATTGTTACCAAGCTGCTGGACAGCGTTTTTGGCGGACTGGCCTTTTTTGAATATAGCGCCGGCAGGCTGGAGCTGATCCGCGCCAACGAGGGCTATTATCAAATTTTTGGCTATACGCCCCAAACTTTGGCTTCGGTCAGCGATAATGTCTGGAAGTCGGTAAGCAAGGAGGAGCAAAAAGCAGAGGAGGCTATTTGCCTGCAGGCAGTTCGTACGGGACAGGCTCAATCCGATATTCTCCGTTCTACGACCATGGACGGTAAACCCTTGTGGGTAGAGCGCATTTACCGCTGTGTGTCGGGTACGGAGGAGCGCGCTATGCTCTGCATAGCCGTCAATAACATTACCGATAAGCTCTTTACCGATCAAAAACTGGCCAAAACCACAGCCCAGCTTTCCGTTATAATGGATAATATGGATAACGGTGTAGCTATGTACGATGTCAGCGGTGTCTTAAATTTAGTTAGCGGCAACGATACATATTATAAAATACTGGGTTATTCCAAAGAGCAGTTTGAGCAAGAGGTCAAAGAGGCCTTTGACATTATCTATCCCGCTGACCGGCAATTATTAAAAGATTATATTTTAAAAGCCGTGATGACCGGCAGCACTCCCCCTCACGAGTACCGTGCCCTGCGGCGTGACGGAGCTGTTGTCTGGCTGAGCTCACGGGCCTCTTTTGTTCAATGGGATGAGACCGATCAGCTTTTGCTGTTTGTTGTTGTGACGGATATTACCGAGCAAAAAATGCGGCTGCTTCAAGAGCGGCGTGAGGCCGAACGCTTAAAAATCATCAGCGAAAACTCCGGAACCACAGTTTTTGAGTGGGATTTGCTGACAGGCGAATTTTGCTGCTCAGAGTCCTTTAGCAATTTTCAAATGGGCTGCTTGCCGCCCGAGCAAATACGCATAGATTTAGGCTCAACAAATGCTTTTCACCCCGATGATATTTACGAGCTGGAGAGGTTTTGCCAAGCTACCCAAGGCGGCAAAGACCGCGCCGAAGCTACCTTGCGCGCCAAAATGACGGACGGCAGCTATAAATGGGTACATATTACGGGCGCCTTTTTAAAAGATGAGCAAGGCAAGCTGCTGCGCACTATCGGCACTGTCAACATTGTTGATGAAGAGATCAAAGCCAAGCGGGAGCTGGCCGAAACCGCCGACAGAATGCGGGGTATGTTAAATAATGCGCATGGAGGAATTTGCTTCTTTCAATTTAATTTTCAAACCGGCCAACCCGAGCCTGTGATTATCAACGACGGCTTTTGCAAGCTTTTTGGTATGACAAGGGAGCAAATTTTTGCTCTCCATCAGGCTAACCTCTTTGCCTGTGTCCACCCCGCTGACCTGGACGGCTTTAAAGCGGCTTACGACGAGGCAATAGTCAAGATGCATGATTTTAATTATACCTACCGGGCCTTGCACGCTGACGGCAATTACATTTGGCTCAGCATGAAGGCCACGCCGATTTTTAAAGCCGACGGCTCGGCGGAGATCATTGTCACCTACATAGATGTTTCCGACAAAATGATCATTCAGGAGGAGCTGCGCCAAAGGGTTGACAAGCTGGAAAAGCTCTATCACGATCTGCCGCTGGGTATCGGCAGCTTGCTGATCGGCGGGCAAACGGAGACGATCTTTGTCAACGACCACCTTTGCGAGCTGTTCGGCTATGCGCGACGGGAATTTGACGAATACCTAAAAAAGGACTTATCGGCATTATTAAGTCAGGCCTCGTCGGCTGTTGCCGAAAACGGGCTTTTTGAGCGGATTTTGCCCGCGCACAAAAAAAACGGCGAGCAGTTTTTGCTGCGTATTTGGGGCTCAAGCAAAAAAACCGCCGGGGGCAAGCTGGTCTGCTGCGCCCTCTTAGCCGAGCCGGGCATACAAGCTCAAGACAAATTGCCAAAATAAAAATTACTTTGGGGGTACGGGGGCGGAACTTTTGATCTTAAAAAAATTAAAAAAACCTCTTGTCAATAACAAGTTTTTATGCTATTATACTATAGATAAAAAAATTTGTTTGCGGGTATAACTCAGCGGTAGAGTGCGACCTTGCCAAGGTCGAAGTCGAGGGTTCAAATCCCTTTGCCCGCTCCAGCTACCAAAGCCGTCAAGCTTGACGGCTTTGGTTTTTTATTAGCATCTTAAGCCTGGTCTTGAATATAATATGTAAAAGATCAAACCGGAGGCTGTTGTATGAATGATCACTATCCGTTTGTAAACCCACCTCTTCCCTATGCTTATGATGCACTTGAGCCGTACCTTGATACCAAAACGCTGCAATTGCATCATGACCGCCATCTGCAAACATATGTGGATAATCTCAATAAGGCATTGAAAGATTATCCGGAGCTGCAAAGCCGCTCGTTGGAGCAGCTGATCTATAATGCTGACAGCCTGCCGGCAGCAATTCGGCAGTCTGTTATCAATAATGGCGGCGGTGTCTATAATCACATTTTTTATTTTAACGGCATGTCCGATTTAAAGACGCGCTCTCAGGCCGGTATGCTTTATAAGGCCATCGTGCGGGATTTTGGGTCTGTCGAAAATTTTTGCGAGGCATTTAAAAAGCAGGCATTGTCGGTGTTTGGCTCGGGATACGCCTGGCTCGTCGCGGATCAGCAGGGCCGGCTTAAAATTGTAACATCGGCAAATCAGGATACGCCCCTTGCTCAAAATCTTTGTCCCCTTGCGGTCATTGATGTTTGGGAGCATGCGTATTATTTAAAGCATTACAATCAGCGGGCAGCTTATATCGACAATTGGTTCAATATCGCAAATTGGGAGCGGGCCGGAGAGCTCTATAAGGACTTTACGGTATAAAAGCGTTACGCAGTAATATAGTCGGGCTGATTATTCGTGACATTATTAACAAACAAAAACCACCTTAAGGTGGTTTTTGTTTTATTAAGCCTGTTAAAAGCCGTTTGCATATTATTTCACCTTTCGACTCTTTTTAATAAAAAAAGTAAAAAAATTGCGCAAAAAATGTCAAAGCGTGACACTAAAAGCCGCAGGCTGTTTCTGCTTTAGTAAATTAACGCAAAAAAGCGGAAAAAACGCTTTTCTTTTAGGCCTTGATGTGGTAAAATAAAAGAATAGCAGAAAGCGGAGGATAAATTTTATGAAGATAAATCTTGAGATACTTAAACCCGAAGAAAAAGCCGTCTTGAGTCTGCGCGCACTTTACGAAAGCCGCGGCTATCAAAAATTTAAGGTCAGCCGCTTTGAAGAATACAGCTTTTATTTAGAAAACAAAGACTTTTTGGCGGGTAAAAAAATACCCACCTTTACCGATTTAAACGGCAAGCTGATGGCTTTAAAGCCCGATGTTACGCTTTCTATCATCAAGCACAGCCGCGCCGACCATCAGCAGACCGAAAAGCTCTATTATATCGAGAATGTCTATCGCGAAAATCAGTCGGCCTCAGGCTATCGCGAAATCAGCCAGATGGGGCTGGAATACTTGGGCGAAATCGAGGGCGCGGCAGTTGGCGAGGTGGCGCTTTTAGCCGCTCAAAGCTTGGCCGCCTTTGGCCCCCGGGCTATTTTAACAATGGGGCACAGCGACTTTACGCTGGGAGTTTTTCAGCAGGCGGGCATTGATCTAGGTGCCGAGCCCCAAATTATGGCGGCCTTATCCGCCAAAAACGCTCAAGAGCTAAAAGCACTTTTACAAGCCCGCGACCTGCCGCAGGCTATCTGTGAGCGCATCAGCCATTTGGCGTTGCTGGAGGGCGATTTTGCCGAGGTTCTGCAAGAGGCGGGCAGCACAATTATCAGCAGCTCGGCCAAAGCGGCCTTAAAAGAGCTTTCCTCAGTTTATCTTTCGGTGCAGGGGGCGGGGCTGCCCGTTAAGCTGCGCTTGGACTTTGCCCTGCTCAACGATGTTAATTACTACAACGGTATCGTTTTTAAGGGCTATCTGCAAGGGCTGGCCCGCCCCGTTCTTTCGGGCGGAGCTTACGATAAAATGATGCGTAAGCTGGGCAAAAAAGCCGGTGCCATCGGCTTTGCCATTTATCTTAACGAGCTGACTCGTTTGGATAAAGGTCCGCAGGACACCGCTTGTGCTCAAGCCTTGCCGCTGACCGTTGCCCTGCCCAAGGGGCGTTTAGCCGAAAAGGTCTGCAAGCTCTTAAATACTGCCGGTTACGATTGCGGCCATATTTTAGATGAAGCAGGCCGCCGCCTGGAGTTTTTCTCTCAAGACAAGACCCTGCGTTTTTTATTGGTTAAGCCCTCTGATGTGGCTATTTATGTTGAACACGGGGCGGCCGATATCGGCATTGTCGGCAAGGATATTTTGCTGGAAAGTGCGCCCGAGGTTTACGAGCTGCTCGATCTGCGCCTGGGCCGCTGCCGTTTTTGCGAGGCCGCGCCCGTCGGCTACCGCGAGAATTTAGACCGTGCTTTGGTAGTGGCAACCAGCTTTACCAATGTTGCCCGTCAGTATTACGCCTCGATCAACCGCGAGATCGAGCTGATTAAGCTCAACGGCTCGGTCGAGCTGGCGCCGCTTTTAGGCTTGTCCGATGTTATAGTTGACCTGGTAGAAAGCGGCAGCACCTTAAAAGCCAACAAGATGGAGGTAAGCGCGGAGATCATGGCGATTTCCGCCCGCCTAATCGCCAATAAATCGGCTTATGCTTTTAAGCATCAGGCTATAGCGCAATTAACCGCCAAACTGGAAGGAGCAATAGACAATGATTAAAATTTATGACAGCAAAAACATTACCGCTCAAGAGATCATCAGCAGGCAGATTGCCGACGAAAGTGCCGTTGAGCAAGCTGTGGAGGAGATTATCTCTCAGGTGCGCCGAGTAGGCGATTATGCCCTTTTTGATTGCTGCCGCCGTTTTGACGGGGTGGAGCTGGCCGAACTGGCCGTCAGCGAGCAGGAGATTTTAGAGGCCAAGCAAGCCGTCGGCGAGGAATTTTACATGATTTTGCGTAAGGCGGCTCAAAATATTTATGATTTTCACATCAGGCAAAAACGCGAGGGCTTTATGTTTACCAAAGCAGGGGGTCAGGTTTTGGGGCAGCGCATTTTGCCTTTAAAACGGGTCGGCCTTTATGTGCCGGGCGGTACGGCCAGCTACCCCTCCAGCGTTTTAATGAACGCCATACCCGCCCGGGTTGCCGGCGTAGAAGAAATTATTATGGTTACCCCGCCCAATAAGCAGGGTAAAATAGCCGCCGAGATTTTGGCCGCCGCCGAGGTGGCGGGCGTAAAAAAAATCTTTAAGCTGGGCGGAGCGCAGGCTGTGGCGGCTTTGGCCTTTGGTACGCAGTCCGTCCCCGCCGTCGATAAAATCGTCGGCCCGGGCAATATCTTTGTGGCGATGGCCAAGCGCAAGGTCTATGGCGTTGTCGATATCGATATGATCGCCGGCCCTTCCGAAATTTTGATTATTGCCGACGCTGCGGCCGAGCCGCGTTTATTGGCCGCGGATTTGCTTTCGCAGGCCGAGCACGATAAATTGGCCGCCGCCGTTTTAATTACTGTAGATAAGGCACAGGCCGAGGCCGTAGCCGCCGAGCTGGAACGGCAGATACCTCAGCTTCCTCGTGCCGAAATCGCCCGCGCCTCGATTGACGACAACGGCAAGATCATCGTTGCCGCCGATCTTATGGAGGCCGCCCGCCTCTCCGATTTAATTGCTCCCGAGCATTTAGAGCTGGCTGTGGCCGATCCCTTTGCCCTAATGAGCCGTATTCACAACGCGGGCTCGATCTTTCTCGGCCGGCATACGCCCGAGCCCTTGGGCGATTATTTTGCCGGGCCCAACCATGTTTTGCCTACAGGCGGTACGGCGCGCTTTTCTTCGCCGCTGTCTGTTGATGATTTTGTTAAAAAGAGCAGCTATATATATTACACTAAAGAGGCCTTGGCCGCTGTCCGCGATGAGGTGGCGACCTTTGCCGCCCGCGAGGGCTTAACCGCCCACGCCCGCAGTATCCTGATGCGCT
>JAQVWQ010000078.1 GCA_028709615.1 Clostridia bacterium
TTTTCGTCAAAATCAGCTTTATCACGAATTTGCTCAAAATCCTCTTTGGGTATTTGCCCTAAAGAGCACAATGCCTCGCAAGCCAATACTTCTACTTGCAGCATTTGCCGCAAACGATTTTCATTACTCCATATTTTACCCATTTCCGGCCGTGTATATCGTCCGATCACCGACAAGCCTCCTTTATTGCTTTTTAGATTTTAAATATTCATTAACGCCAAGTTTATTCAACTTAACATCTTTCGCTTCGACTTGCTCGGCCATTTCTGATTTAAAGATCCGTAAGCGTTCACGCAAATCGCTGTCGGCAACAGCAAGGATTTGCGAAGCTAAAATAGCTGCGTTTTTACTGCCGTTTATTGCCACTGTGGCAACAGGGATACCGGAGGGCATCTGCACGATTGAATATAATGAATCCAGTCCTAAAAGAGTTTCGCTTTTTACTGGGATACCGATAACAGGCAAAACCGTCAAGGCCGCCAGTACACCCGGCAGATGCGCTGCCCCGCCTGCCGCGCCGATAATAACACCAAAACCGTTTGCCTCGGCCATGCGAGCCAATTCAGCCGTTTTTTCCGGCAGACGGTGAGCAGAAGAGATATGAACCTCGTATTCAACCGCCATTTTATCAAAAAACTCAAAGGCAGGCATTAAAACGGGTAAATCCGAATCGCTGCCCATAATTACCAATACTTTATTATTCATAGTTTTTGCTCCTTTATTTAGGTTTAGTCATAATCTTATAATATTAGTTTAATTGTTACAATCTCCTGCCTAAATTAATGGAAAGAATACGGCAACCGCCAGCAGCCAAACAGAATGAGCAACAGCAGGAGCGACCGGCGTTTTACGCCAGGCATAAAGAGCAGAACATACAATGTTCAGCAGCAGGCCCGCGCAAATCAGCGTTAATCTCAGCGAAGGCAAATAAACAAAGGTTGCGGCAAAAACAGACAGTATTATACCCCACTTAACATTCCAAGCGGTGATCAGCCATTTTGTCATCATACCCCGCCAGAATATTTCCAAACCGGGGCCGACCAAAAAAACGATCATTAATACCAATACAGTCAGGCTATAGCCTTCCTTCCAGCTGTAGATTTCGGCAATTTGTGTATTATATAAAGGAAATATTTTCTCTAAAACCCAGGCCATCCCAACGCTAAAGATATAAAGCAAAGAACCGCCGCCGATACCGATAATAATATCATAGATACTAAAATCTTTTTTAGACATAGCTTTTCCGCCCCAAACAAAAGCTAAAACCGCCAGCATAACCCCTGTTGAAGCCAAGGAATACCAAAAATACTGCAAGTTTGAGCGGAATAAAAACAAATAAACCAAAGCGGCAAAAAAATAAGCCGCAGCAAATTTCATCGGACTGACATAGCGTCCTTGGGGAAAAGTTCTTGCAGAACAATGAAGAACATTTTGTTTTTTTGCTGTGGCTTTATTGCTTTGTTTTTTAATTTGCCTGCTTTTATTTTTTGCCATAAAGATTACCTCTTTTGCAGAAATATCATCTTTTTAATCGTTATATCAACAATAACTGATAATAACTGATTAAGTATAGCACATTTTTTCGTTCTTGACAATATAAGCCAAAAAGTATATCATTTAAGTTAATTACGAAAAAATGGGGTGTATCTTATGACCAATGTATATGATATTTTAGAAGCCCGCGGCTACATCGAGCAATCTTCTAATGCTGACGAAGTAAAAAAGCAACTGGGCGAAGGCCCCGTCACTTTTTACATCGGTTTTGACCCAACCGCGGACAGCCTTCATGTCGGTCATTTTATTCAGATAATGGTGATGATGCATATGCAAAAAGCCGGCCATCGTCCTATCGCTGTTTTAGGCGGTGCAACCGCTATGATTGGCGATCCTTCCGGCCGCACCGATATGCGAAAAATGCTGACCTTGGAGCAGTTACAGCATAATGTGGATTGCTTCCGCCAGCAGTTTAAACGTTTTTTAAGCTTTGACGGCCAAAACGGCCTGATTATGACCGACAATAAAGAATGGCTGCTTGATTTAAAATATATAGAGTTTATTCGTGAATACGGCCGTCATTTTTCCGTCAACAGAATGTTAACCGCCGATTGCTATAAAACCCGCCTGGAAAAAGGTCTGACCTTTCTGGAATTTAACTATATGTTAATGCAATCCTACGACTTTTTAGAGCTCTATCGCCGTTATGGCTGCCTCTTGCAGTTGGGCGGCTCCGACCAATGGTCAAACATTTTATCCGGTGCAGACTTGATTCGCCGCGTAGAAAGCGCTCCTGCCAATGCACTGACCTTCCGTCTGCTGACAACGGCCAGCGGTAAAAAAATGGGCAAAACCGAAAGCGGCGCAGTCTGGATTGACCCTGACAAAACCTCCCCTTATGAGTTTTTCCAGTATTGGCGCAATATCGACGACGCCGATGTAAAAAATTGTCTTAAATTATTAACATTTTTGCCTTTAGAAGAAATTGCCGAATTAACCAAGCAAGGAACAAACCCCAATACAGCCAAAGAAAAACTGGCTTACGAGGTTACCTCCCTGGTACACGGCAAAAATGAGGCCGATAAAGCTTTAGCCGCGGCGCGTGCTCTTTTTGCCGGCGGCGGCGAAAACGAAAATATCCCCTCCAGCGAATTAGATGCGGCCGAACTGGGCGAAGGTATGGATATATTAAAAATAATGTCATTTGCGGGAATTATTTCCGGAACCAGCGAAGGACGGCGCTTAATTAAAGAAGGCGGCGCATATCTTAATAACGAGCGTGTTACCTCACACGAGCAAATCATCACACCCGCCGACTTTAACAACGGCAAAATTCTTTTACGCAAAGGTAAAAAGGTCTATCATCAAATTGTTTTAAAATAACTTTAAGTTAGGACGATACTTTAAGATGGAATGGATTGAATTTATCAAAGCGGCTGCTTTGGGCGTAGTTCAGGGAATTACCGAGTGGCTACCGATCAGCTCTACCGGTCATATGATTTTGCTCAACGAGTTTTTTACACTCAATATGAGCGAGGATTTTGTAACTGTATTTTTGGTGGTGGTGCAGCTCGGCTCAATTTTAGCCGTCTGTCTGCTCTACTTTGATAAACTAAATCCCTTCTCTCGCCGCAAAAACTACCTGCAAAAACGCGACACTCTTTCGCTGTGGGCCAAAGTTATTGTGGCAATTATTCCGGCAGGTATTATCGGCGTACTGTTTGAAGAAGATATTGACCGTATTTTCTTTAATGTACCGACCATTGCCTTTGCCCTGATTTTTTACGGAATATTATTTATTATTATTGAGCGTATCAATAAACGGCGCAGCTTTAAAATTAACGGCTTTGAAAAAATGAGTTATCCTACGGCTTTTTTAATCGGCTGTTTTCAGGTTTTATCCTTAATCCCCGGCACCTCCCGCTCAGGTTCAACGATCTTAGGCGCTTCAATTTTGGGCACCTCGCGGCCTGTGGCAGCCGAGTTTTCCTTCTTTTTGGCTATACCCGTAATGTTTGGTGCCAGTATCTTACGCTTAGTTAAATATGGCCTTAATTTCAGCGGTTTTGAATGGGGCGTTCTGTTGGTTGGCTCTGTTATTTCATTTTTTGTTTCAATTTTAGCTATTAAATTCCTTGTCAGCTACATTAAAAAGCACGATTTTACAATCTTTGGCTGGTACAGAATTGTACTTGGTATTTTGGTACTGCTTTACTTTTTTGTTTTAAAATAACAGGTGAATTATGACTGAATTATTTTCCTTTATTTCCGATTTCTTTTTTCATCTTGATAAAAATTTGCCCGCCTTTTTAGATGAATATGGCGGGCTGATTTATCTTGTGCTGTTTATCGTGATTTTTTGCGAAACAGGCTTGGTCGTTACCCCCTTTTTACCGGGCGACTCCCTGATTTTTATCTGCGGGGCTTTAGCCGCCGAGCATAGCAGCTTATCGCTTACTCTGCTTTTTCTTTTGCTGATTATTGCCGCTATCGGCGGCGACAGTATGAATTATTTGATTGGCAGTAAAGTCGGAGCGGCAATTGTAGCCCGCAACAGTCACTTAATAAAAAAGGATTACATACATAAGGCCGAACGCTTTTACGCCCGTCACGGGCGCAAATCTATTTTTTTAGCGCGCTTTGTGCCCATTGTAAGAACCTTTGCCCCCTTTGTGGCCGGTATCGGCACCATGCACTACGGAGCCTTTATTACCTTTAACATCGCGGGCGGCATCGTCTGGGTATCCTTTTTTTTACTGACCGGATACTTTTTTGGCAATCTGCCTTTTGTTCAAGAAAACTTTACGCTGTTTGTTTTCGCAATTGTGTTTATATCTATGCTGCCCGTACCGATTGAGTGGTATAAAGATAAGAAAAACGGCTATAAAGCATAAAAAATATGCCCCTTTATTTGGCCTTATGGTTTTCAATCCATAAAATCCAACAAAGGGGCGCTGCTTTAATTGCGATATTTTATTTATTGCAGCTTTAAGGGAGGTCTGTTTTCATCCAAAACCAGGGCGGGATCAAACAAGCCGGCATCCAAAATCCTCGAGGGGGCAGAAATCATTGTATAGCCGTCAAGATTAAGACGATTTTGAATCATTGAGTTGCTGTAATAATTAGTGGTCATCGAGGCTCCCACAGGACAATATATGTTGTATTTACCCTGCGTAATTATGTACTGATAAATTGGATCGGTGCTGTTAAAGTGCACACCAAAGGGCGAAATAAACACGCTGACCTCGCCGACATAAGGCCTGATGTATTTGTCAAAACGGCCTAAATCGGATTTTAAATCTTCCATAGTCATTGTGCCGTTACGCCACATTTGGTTGTGGGTGTAAGAGTGACAGGCAATCTGCCAACCCGTACTATGCAAAGTATCGGCAATCTTTTGCACCTGCTGCCGCAGTTGTGCAAACTGCTCAGCCGAATAAAGTTCGGGATCGGAAATACGGTAGCCGAAGGCGCCCTGATAACCGGTTAAAGCCACCACTCCTTTTGCTCCCCGATAAGAAAATTCGGGGTGTTCTTCAACAAAAGAGTCCAAAATCGGCATTACATCACCGTCATATGTAATACTTTCATTTCCCTGCCTATCCTTAACCACGGTGGCAAGCTTACCGTTTTCATCAACTGTTAAACGGTCGGCAAAACCGTCGGTTTTCATATAATTATAATAATTAACATCGTCAATGGAAATTACCAGCGGTTTTTTACCGGGCGGCAGATATATATCGCGTTTAGAAACAGTTCCGTCAGCGTTTGCGGTAATAAATTTGGTAATGTCATACAAAACAAAGTCGTTTGCCAATAAAAGCGGCAGCATCCGCTTAAATTCCGTCGCTGTCGTCATCCACATATTATAACCGTTGGCGGGATGACCGTGATCATCAAAGGCCAATTCTGTATCTATTATCAGGCTGTGAAAAAAAACATGATATGTACGACCTGTATAAAGAGTCAAGGAGTTTCTCAGTTCTTCAATTTCTGCAATTTTTGCTAAAAACGCCTCGCTTTTCAGCTCTTGGTTTTCTACACCTTGCAGCAATGCCAAGGCTTCATCATAATAATAGCCGACGGTCAGCTTATCAGCTTCAGCCATCAGTTCTTGCCGCTGTTGCTCTAAAGCTGCCAAACGGGATTTTTCCGCAAGCGCATCCTTAACAAACAATGCCCCACTGATTAAAATAGTAAAAATCACCGCTGCAATAACCAAATTACCGGTTTTTAATGATTTTTTTTTCTTAACCATTGTTTTCACCTTTACATAAGACTTATAATAATATCATACACTATTTGCGCCGTTTCGACAAGTTTTATTAAATGGAAAAAAGAATTGACTTAAAACAAAATATGCGGTAAAATTACTGATGTTGCATATTGATATTATGCGCCTGTAGCTCAGTGGATAGAGCGCCGCCCTCCGGAGGCGGGTGCGTAGGTTCGATTCCTATCAGGCGTACCAAAACCTCAGCCCTTACCC
>JAQVWQ010000079.1 GCA_028709615.1 Clostridia bacterium
ACCACTTGATGCCTTTCATTGGTAAGGCGCATATAGCTTATGTGCCCAAGGACGGGAAAATAGTCGGTATTTCTAAGCTTGCGAGGGTGGCCGAAGGCTATGCCCGCCGTTTGCAGTTACAAGAAAGGTTAACTACACAAATTGCCGATGCAATTATGAGTGAGTTAAACCCCTTTGGTGTTTTAGTGATTATTGAGGCTGAACATTTATGTATGACGATGCGCGGCATAAAAAAACCGGGCTCTCAAACCGTTACTTCTGCCGTGCGCGGGGTTTTTGAGCATCGCAGCAGCACAAGAGCCGAGGCCTTAGAGTTGATAAAAGGTCTTTAAGGAGAGTATATGACAAAGCCATATGAAAAACAAAAACCGGGAGTAAAAAACTCGCTGTTTGAAACAATAAAGCTGATATTGTTTGCTGTGATTTTAGCAGCTGTATTAAAAGGGTTTATTGTAGATAGTAGGGTAATCCCTTCGTTGTCTATGTATCCTACTATTGATACATCCGACCGTGTAATCGTTAATAAGCTAGCCTATTTAGGTGAAAATAATCAACCGAAACACGGTGATATTGTGGTTTTTCGTCCGCCGGCCGAAATGCTGGAAGATGATGATTTAATTAAGCGGGTAATTGGCATTCCCGGTGATATTCTTGAGGTAGCTGACGGAATTCTTTATATCAATGGTGTGGCGCAGGAAGAACCGTATCTTTATGAAGCTATGAATTATCAATGGGGTCCGATTGAGGTGCCTGAAGATTGCTTTGTAATGATGGGAGATAACCGAAACCACAGTAACGATGCTCATTTATGGGCAAACCCTTTTATTACCGAGGAGGGGATTGTTGGGCGGGCAACTTACCGTTACTGGCCTTTAAGTCGTTTTGGTGCTATAGATGATTGGAAGGAATAAACTATGAGGATATTGTTAACAAACGATGACGGAATTACGGCGGTTGGCATAAAAGCACAGGCCAAGGCTTTATCGCGATTTGCTGAGGTTATTTGCGTAGCGCCGCTGAATGAGCAAAGCGGAACCGGCCACGGTATTACCGTTCGCAAGCCTTTGCGCGTAAGCCGCTTGTCGCGCGAACACTTTCCCGATGCCAAAACTGCCTGGGCAGTTGACGGCACGCCTGCCGACTGCGTAAAACTGGCTTTAGATAAGCTACTGCCGGAAGACGAACAGCCTGATATTGTTGTTTCCGGTGTTAACTGCGGCGGGAATTTAGGTACAGATGTGGTTTATTCGGGTACTGTTTCCGGCGCGCTGGAGGGGTATATTAACGATATATCGGCTATTGCCGTATCTTTGGTGCAAGGCGGAGATGATTTTGATTATGCTGCGGAGTTTGTTGCCAGGTTTTGTCGCGAGCATAGCTCCTATTTGGCTGTACGCCCCAAAATACTCAATATCAACATACCCAATTTGCTTCCCCGGCAAATCAAGGGGGTTAAGTTGTGCAAGCTGGGTGAACGCCGATACTTGAATCCATTTTCAAAAATCAGCGAGCCGAACGGTCAGAGTTATTTTATGCTTGGCGGTGAAATCGATGACAGTCGCAAAGCCGCAAAAACCGATATAGAAGCTATTGCCGAAGGCTATATAACTATTACTCCTTTAAGCTGGGATTTAACAAATTATTCCGACCTTGCGGAATTGAGTAATCTGCAATTTTAAGCTCTTTTCCAAAATTTTGGCAGACCGCCTAAGGATAGCAGTATTAAAAAATATAAAATTAAATATAGACAAGCGAGGATGGCCGTTTCGGCCATTTTTTCTTGTAGGAAGATAATATTTTTTATTAAATAAAATGGGATAAGAGCTAAAAAAACAGAGCTGAGCGGTTTAAAAAATAATTTTAAATAAGGAAGGTGCAGACCGCTTTTATTTTGGAAGGTCAAGCAATTTAATATGAAAGCAATAATGAAATAGATATTTAATGATATAGCGGCTCCTGCCAGACCGGCGGCAGGGCGTGAGCATAATATGACGATTGCTGTTAAAAGGCAGACTCCGCTGATTATGTTATTAATCAGCAGTGCTTTTAATTGTCCCATACCTTGCAGCACGGTTGACAGCAAACCGCTGAAAAATTCGAAAATACCACAAACAGCCAAAATCCGCAATGGTTCAGCGGCCAAGGGGCAATGAAACAGTCCGTCACAAAGAGGTTCGGCAAACAAAAAGAGCACAGCCATCCCCGGCAAGGTACAAATTACCAAGGCTTGAAGAGAGGGTATCAGGCGGGCGGCCAGCCTTTTTTTATCAAGATAGCTTTCGGCGACTACGGGCAATAAGGCACAAGCCAGTGCTGATGTAAAAACTCCCGGTAAATTTAATAGCGTTAAGGCAACCCCTGACAGTCTGCCGTAAGCTTCTGTTGCCGCTACCACATTAAGGCCGGCGTTTTGCAGGCAGTGAGGTATAAGCAGAGCCTGCGCCATTAATATGCCGCTTGAAACCAAGCGATTAATGGTTACAGGCGTGCCGAAAGCCAATAGTTCGCCGCAAACTTTGGTGGAATAAACAGCCTTTAAAACCGGCTGTTTTCTGCGATAATGGGTAAAAGCCGCCAACAGAAAAATCAGGCCTGCCGCTTCACCGGCAACAGAGGCCAGGGCCGCTGCCGTGACGGTTTGCTCTATTGCCAAAGATGCCATTTTATAAGCTAAATATATACCGCAGCAAAAGCGAGCGGATTGTTCTATGGCCTGCGCTGCTCCCAGGTTACCAACTTGTTGCAAGCCTTGAAAAAATCCGCGAAAGGGCGAGGCTACGGCAATAATCAAAACAGCGGGTATAAGAACCCGTAAATAGGGTAAAATTCTTTCGTCCGGAGCTAAATGTTTGGCAATAAATGGTGAAAAAAGCAAAGCGGCGCAGCTGACTACCAGCCCGAATAAAACCAGCAAAAAAAGAGCGTTTTTTAATAATGAAGCCCCTTTTTGGGCGCATCCGCCGCTTTCGGCCAGCTTTTTAGAAAGGCCTAACGAGACACCCCAGCCGGAAATAACCAGCATAAAAGTAAAAATGGGCATGGCCATTTCAATCAGCCCCATGCCTTCTGCACCAAAAACTCTCATTAGAAAGACACGATAGCAAAAGCCCAGGCCTTTTACATAAATGTTGGATATCAGTAAAAATACAGTACCCCAAAACAAACTCTTTTTCAGCTAAATCAATCCTTAGGGAATAGTGTATAATTGATTTTATGGCTGAGCTATGCTTAAGATAACCTCAAAAAAATAAATGAGTAAAAACTCGCAAAAAGAAGGGTTTTTTAATATCAACATATAATATATAAGACTGGTATTATTGAATTTTTAATTAATATCTAACATAAAGCAATTAAGGAGGCTGTTCAATGAAGGTTTATCCGTCCGCAAAAATCCGTAATATTTGTGTGGTAGCTCACCAGGGCGCAGGCAAAACATCTCTGACAGAGGCAATGGTTTATAATACCGGTGCAATCAATCGTCTTGGTAAGGTGGAAGACGGCAATACTGTTTCTGACTACCATCCCGAAGAAATCAAGCGCAAAAGCTCTGTTAATACTTCTCTTGTGGCCTGCGCCTGGCAGGACTGCAAAATCAATGTTCTTGATGTGCCCGGTTTTTCTGATTTTTTTGGCGAGGTTTCCGGTGCGCTGCGCGTTGCCGATACAGCATTAATGGTTGTTGACGCAGTGGCAGGCTGCGAGGTTTCTACCGAGATCATGTGGGAGCGGGCTGATGAAACCGAATTGCCTATTATTGTTTTTATTAACAAAATGGACAGAGAAAACGCTGATTTTCATAAAGCTATCGACTCTATGAGCGCAAAGCTTACCCGTCAGATTATTCCTGTACAGCTGCCTATTGGGCAAGAAGCTGCTTTTTCAGGTGTAGTCGATTTGATAAATCAAAAAGCCTATAAATTTGAAAATGGCAAAGCGGTGGAAATACCGGTGCCTGCCGATATGGCCGACGATGTAGAAACTTATCGTGAAGCAATGATTGAAGCAGCTGCCGAAGGCGAAGATGAAATTACAATGAAATATTTAGACGGTGAAGAGCTGACTGCCGAAGAAATTGTTACCGGATTAAGCTTGGGTATTGCTTCCGGTAAGGTTGTACCTGCTCTTTGCGGTGCCGCAACCAAAAATATCGGTGTAAGCACTTTAATGGACTTTATTAACGCTTATGTTCCTAATCCTTTGGCAGCCTTAGGCACTGATGCAGCTTCTAAACCCGTTGCCGCTTTAATTTTTAAAACCTTAGCTGATACCTTTGTCGGTAAAATCAGTATGTTTAAGGTTATGCAGGGTAAAATGAAGGGCGATACTATAATGTATAACGCCAACAAAGAGGCTGATGAAAAGGTTGCAGCTCTAAATACTCTGATTGGTAAAACCCAAGAACAGATCCCCGAGTTTGACTGCGGTGATATCGGTACTGTCAGTAAGCTGAGCGCAGCTTCTACTGGCGATACCTTAACCACCAAGGACAGCGGTGTAATTTTGCAGGGAGTTGACTTCCCTGAGCCGACTCTTTCTATGGCTATAGCACCTAAAACCAAGGGCGACGAAGATAAATTGGGTAATGCTATTTCGCGCCTTTTAGAAGAAGACCCCACCTTGCGCTTTGAAAAGAATGTTGAAACCAAACAAACTGTTTTAACAGGTATGGGTGAGGCACACTTAAATATTACAATAGACCGTCTGCAAAGAAAATTCGGTGTTGAGGTCTATCCGATTGATTTAAAGGTACCCTACCGTGAGGCTATCCGCGGCACTGCTCAAAGAGTTGAAGGTAAGCATAAAAAGCAATCAGGCGGCCATGGTCAGTATGGACATGTTTTGATTGACATTGCGCCCGATTCTGAAAATGATTTTACTTTTGAAGAAAAAATCTTTGGCGGCTCCGTGCCTAAACAGTATATCCCCGCCGTTGAAAAAGGTATGCGTGAATCTTTGGCAGAGGGTATTTTGGCTGGATTCCCCGTTAGTAATATTAAAATTACCTTGGTGGACGGCTCCTACCATGATGTTGACTCATCGGAAATGGCCTTTAAAATCGCCGCTAACTTAGCCTTTAAAAAGGCCTGTGAGCTGGCTAAGCCCATCTTGCTTGAACCCGTAATGAATGTACAAATTACGGTTCCCGACAACTTTATGGGCGATATTATGAGCGATATGAACACTAAAAGAGGCCGTATTATGGGTATGGAAAAGTCCGGTAAAAACCAGGTCATTAAGGCGCAAGCCCCCCTTGCCGAAATGTACCGTTACGCCATTGACTTAAAATCAATTAGTCAGGGCCGCGGAACATTCTCAATGGAATTTGCTTCTTACGAAGAGGTGCCTGCGATGATCGCCGATAAGGTTATTGCTCAAGTAAAGGCTGAAAAAGAAAAAGAATAGGTTTAACTTTAAAAGCCCTGCACTTATTCGTGCAGGGCTTTTTTGCAAATTCGCTTAAAGGAGAATAAATATGAAAAATAACAAAGTTATGATTAAGTTTTTTATTATTCTCGTTTTAGTGATTGCCTTGTTTTTGTTTGTTGCTTGTGCCGAACAACCGCAACAGGCTGTTGAATATGAGCATTTAGGTATTTCGGTGCCGTTAACTGCTGCAAATTTGAGCAAATTATCCTTTACTTTGCCCGAGGACTTGCCGGATAATGTTGTAATAGCCCTGTATGAGAACAATGACGAGGCGGCAATTCATCTTCCCTTGCTGGAAATTGAACGAATGAGCCTCAAGGATTATTATTGGCGCAGCCGTCCCGGTGTGGATTATTATGCCGATACTGCTTGGTGGGCTTTTGCTCAAGACCAAGACTGGGTTTATATTTATAAGGTTCCGGTTGAGCAGATTGAAAAAGATAGCTATGATCAAGAATTG
>JAQVWQ010000080.1 GCA_028709615.1 Clostridia bacterium
TGGGGCGGGACATGATCCATTAGCTCAGTCGGTAGAGCACCTGACTTTTAATCAGGGTGTCCCGCGTTCGAGTCGCGGATGGATCACCATTTCGCCCCATTTTTTTGCGGGTATAGCTTAATGGCAAAGCTCCAGCTTCCCAAGCTGGCCATGAGGGTTCGATTCCCTTTACCCGCTCCAAGATAAGTTGACAGCTTTTAAAAAAAGCTTGTCAACTTTATTTTTTGCGGTAAACACGATATAAAAAGCTTGTATTATTTATTAATATCGAAGAGAAAACCCCAACTAGGCAAGGCTTGATTATATTTGTTATTGGAGGGAATTTTTTTAGTGATAATTGCTATGGCTTTGCCGGTTTAGCTTTTTTTAATGCTTGTGTATGCCATTTATGTAATTTTTCCTTGCATTATAGAGTTTACATTTTTGTTTAACCCCAGCCAATCCTCATTAAATTGTTTTAATTCATCATATCCTTTTTGAGTAAGGCTGTAATATTTTCGGGCAGGGCCAATATTGGATTGTTTGATGGCAGCAGATAATAGTCCGTTTTTTTGCAGTCTTGTATAAAGCGGATAAAGTGTACCTTCTGTGATATTATTAAAGCCGTTTTCTTTTAAAGTTTTTAAAATATCATAACCGTATATTTCGCCTTTGATGTCAATTATTTTTAAAACACATCCTTCAAGGCAGCCTTTTAAAAGTTGAGATTCTTTACGCATAGATACTTCTCCTATTGATTCCTGTTATTTAATAAATGCTGTATGATAAGTACTACACCTAAAACGCTCATAAAGATAAGATAATTTAAACTGAAAAGTACTTGCGTTAAAAACAATTTGGTTAGTATAAATATAGCTGTAAGCATACAAAATGCAAGCCAAAGCATTATTGTTGCAAGCCTATCCTTTTTCTTATCACCGCAATTGAAGATTTTATAAAGATAATATGTTTTATTAAATAATATATATGTAACACAAATTGCAATCAAAGTATTTACTGCCATTGATAGCGTAACAGGCACAGTCAACAAAGCCTGTTTATGAACCCAAGCCTTTAGCAAATAGCCAATCAGCATTTCAAAAATGCCCGTAAATATAAATAATATCATCGGTAAATAATTTATTTTACAGTATAGCTTTTTTAAAAACGAATATCCGCTTTGAGATTCAAATATAAATTCTTCACAAAAAGCATTGATATCATCAGTAGCCAAAAGCTCTTCTACGGGAGTATTCGTTTCTTCGGCTTGAAGAAATAAATCAAGGCAATGGTGTGAAAATTCTTCGGCTTCGTAATTGTCTATTTTTGCAAAACGCAGTTTTAACAGTATTTCATTAAATTTGTCCTGATTTTCTTTGCTTAGCGTTGCACTGTATTTGTTAATTTCTTTAATGTATTGTTTTGTTCGCATATATGATTCTCCTTTATTGCCTACTATGTTATACAAAGTAGTTTGTGGCTACATTGTATAACATAGTAGGTTGCTTGTCAAGGGGCTTTTTTTACATTTTTTTCTTGACATATGTCGCAGATGTGATAAAATAAAATTCGTTAACTAGCTAACTATTATTTTTTGAGGAATTATGACTAATTACGACATTGCGGAAGCGATTAAATATTTAAACCGAATGCTGCGCCGTCGCGGTGCAGTGCTTAACCCTCAATCTTACGGTCGGGGGCATGGGCGTTTGTTGCGCTTGATAGCCGAAAAAGACGGTATTACCAATAAAGAGCTGGCGGAGGCCATGAATATCAGACCTCCGTCATTAACAAAAAAGCTGGCCATCTTAGAAAAAGACGGTAATATTTATCGGCTGCGCGATGAGCGTGATAAACGCTTGGTGCGTATTCACATCAGCGAGCAGGGAAAAAAGACTCTGGAAAAAAGAAGGCAGGAAGAATTAACCCTTAACAAGCAGTTTTACGCTTGCTTGAGCGAAGAGGAGCAGGCTGTTTTTTACCATCTTTGTTACAGGATGATTGCAGATATGGAAAAGCAGCTGAAAAAAGAAAATCTAATCTAAACGAGCAGCAGCTCAACAAAACCTTAGGCGGGCGCGTTAATCAAAACAGCAGGAGCGGCGGAGCGAGAGGATTATAACAAAGAAGAGGTATCAGATGAAAAAATTATTGATAGGCATTGACGACACAGATAATTTAGAATCCCCCGGTACGGGAGCTGTTGCTGAAGGCTTGAAGCAGCTGATTGCCCAAAAGGGCTGGGGCCGTTGTGGTTATGTAACCCGTCACCAGCTATATTTGCATCCGGATATTGCTTATACCTCACATAACAGCTCTATGATTTTTGCTGCCGAGGTTGAGGACGATTGCTTGGAGCGGCTGCGGCAGGAGCTGGGCGATTATCTGCTTAACGAAAGCGCCGAGGGCTCGGACCCCGGGCTTTGTATAGCAGAGGTGGATAAAATTTTGGATCGCCGGGCTTTAATTGAATTTGGTTATCGCGCCAAATGTCAGGTGATGACCAAGGAGCAGGCCTACGCCCTTGCTGCTGCATTAAATATATATTTGGTAGAAAAAGGCGGAAGTGGTATCGGCGTGATCGGTGCTTTGGCCGGTGTCGGCCTGCGCCTTGACGGTAATGACGGAGAGGTTAAGGGCGGCTTAAAGTATGCTCAGGATCAGGTTGTGCCTGTTGCCGAGCTGCTGCAGCAAAAGCCGGTCAGCGCGGTTTTGACTGCCGATAGCTTAATGCCTGTACCAAAGACAGACAGAGTGCAAAATATCTGGAAATTTAAACCGGTTTTACATCAAGGAGAAGCCGTTTTGCTGGTTGTTCCTACCGAAAAAGACGGTTTATGGAAAACAATGGCCAAGCAGGAAATGCGCCAGTTCGGCGAGGATCGTGCCAGTATAGCCCCATGTGAAAATTTTTGTCCCGATGTCAGCGAAGAACAGGTCTATGCCGAGGACAAATGCTGCTTTAACTGCGCTTACCGCCGCTGGACGGCGGAAGCCTTTACCTGCGAATACAAGGGTAAAAAAGGGGAAGAGCCCAATGTATGATATAGTTATTATCGGAGCGGGCGTTGTGGGCGGTTTTGTGGCTCGTCAGCTCAGCCGTTATCGATTAAAAATAGCTTTAATCGAAAAGCACGACGATGTTTGTTTTGAAACAAGCCGAGCTAATTCAGCTATTATCCATGCCGGCTATAACGGTCATCCCGGTTCGATCAAGGCTGTTTTAACTAAGGCGGCCAACGAGGATTTTCATAATGTCTGTGCGCAATTAGATGTAGAATTTGAGCGCTTGGGTGCTTTGATTATTGCTGTTGACGACGAGGGTAAGCAAAAGATCTTAGAAAAATATGCAAAAGGACAGCAAAACGGTATTAAGGGCTTAGAGCTGCTAACAGGCAAGCAGGCCTTGGCTATGGAGCCTAATTTAAACCCCCGGGTGATTTATGCTATGTATTCGCCGACGGTCGGTGTTGTCAATCCCTGGGAATTTGGTTTGGCTGCCTGCGAAAATGCCGTTGATAATGGCGTTGAGCTGCATTTATCCACCAAGGTTTTGGATCTTAAGCGCCAAGCTGACGGTTATTATGCGGTTAAAACAAACAAGGGTGAATTTATTGCCAAATATGTGATTAACTGCGCAGGTATATATTCCGACGAAATTAACAATTTAGTGGCTAAGCCGTTTTTTCGTATTGCTCCGCGCCGCGGTGAATATTTTGTGCTGGATAAAGAAGCGCGTAGCTTTGTCAACCATGTGGTTTTTGAAGCCCGCGCCGACGACGATGTTAAGGGCGTAATTATTATTCCCACCGTTCATGGCAATGTGCTGGTCGGCCCCTCTACGCAGGATGATATTGATAAAGATGATGTTAAAACCACGGCCGAGCATTTGCAAGCCGTTAAGCGGGTTGCCGCTCAAAGCATGGTCAATATCCCCTTTGATTTAACCATCCGCACCTTTGCCGGTATTCGTCCCCGGCCGCAAATGGGCAAACTAAATCAAAAAACAGGCGAGTGGGAGTACGGCGAGGACAAGGTTAAGGACTTTATTTTAGGTGAGCCGGAGGGCGTGGAGAACTTTATTAATTGTGCGGGAATAAAATCACCGGGGTTGACCTGCGCCAACGAAATCGGTAAATATATTTTGCATATAATCGAAGAAAAAGAGGGCGCAAATTTAATCCCCAATCCTGATTTTTCTCCGTGCCGCCGTCCGCTTACTCGTTTTAGCAAGCGTACAGATGAAGAAAAGGCATCTTTAATAAAAGAAAACCCCGCTTTCGGCAATGTTGTTTGCCGTTGCGGAGAGATTACCGAGGCCGAGATTGTCGATGTTATTCAGCGAAATTGCGGAGCTCGTTCGCTTGACGGTGTTAAAAGACGGGCAGGGACGAGTTTGGGCCGCTGTCAGGGCGGTTTTTGCACTCCCTTGGTTGTGGAAATATTGGAGAGGGAGCTTAAGCGCGGCCCCGAGCAAATTACCAAGGATGAGGCCGGTTCAAATATCGTTACCGATACATTATTGTAAGGAGGCGCGCTGTGCAGGCTTATGATATAGCCGTAATCGGCGGCGGCCCAGCCGGTATGGCGGCGGCTTTAGCCGCTTGGGGTCAGGGCATAAAACGCATAATCATTTTAGAAAGAAACAACACCCTGGGCGGAATTTTAAATCAATGTATTCACCCGGGGTTTGGTTTGCAGTATTTTAACAAGGATCTGACCGGCCCCGAATATGCGGGCGAGTTTATGCGCCGCCTAAACGAGGCGGGAATAGAATATAAAGTTTCGACCACGGTTTTAAATATCAGCGCCGACAAAGTGGTAACAGCAGTCAACAGTAACGATGGGCTGCTGCACATAGAGGCAAAAAGCATTATTTTAGCTATGGGCTGCCGCGAGCGGGCGGCAGGGGGGATTGCTATGGCCGGGACACGGCCGGCCGGTGTGATTACGGCCGGAACGGCGCAAAAAATGATTAACCTGCAGGGTAAGCATATCGGTAACCGTATTGTCGTGCTGGGTTCAGGCGATATAGGCCTGATTATGGCCCGGCGCCTTTCTTTAGAGGGCAAGGAGGTTTTGGCAGTGCTGGAGCAGTACCCTTATGCTAACGGCCTGTCGCGCAATGTGGTGCAATGCCTTGAGGACTATAACATACCTTTGCTGCTTTCTCATACCGTAACGGAGGTAATCGGTCAAGGCCGTGTTAGCGCCGTTAAAATTGCTCGTGTGGATCAAGATTTAAAACCAATCGCCGGCAGCGAAAGTATCATTGAATGTGATACGCTGCTTTTGTCGGTCGGCCTGATTCCCGAAAACGAGCTGAGCAAAAAAGCTAAGGTTGCTTTGGATCAAAAAACAGGCGGGCCGCTGGTAAATCAGGATATGCAGACCGATGTTGAAGGAATTTTTGCCTGCGGAAATGTGGTGCAGGTTCACGATATTGTCGATTTTGTAACTCTGGAAGCCGAAAAAGCGGGGCAAGCCGCCGCCGCTTATATCAAAGAGGGAATAAAATCCGCGCACACTTTTGTTGTAACAGCCGGAGATAATGTTCGCTTTGTCGTGCCGCAGCGCCTTAGCGCATCGGCCGAGGCCGGTTTTTTTCTGCGTTCTGCCGCTGCTTTGGACGAGGCGACCATAGTCGTGTCTTGTTGCGGACGGGAGCTGGTATCCGTAAAAAGAGCGGCTGTCAAGCCTTCGGAAATGGAGAGCATTTGCCTCAAAAAAGAGCTGCTGACAGACTTACCCTTAAACAGTGAAATATTGGTAGAGATTAAGGGGAGGTGCTGCTAATGGACATTGAAGCAAAAACAATAGTTTGTGTCATTTGTCCTTTAAGCTGCCAAATAACCGTCACTATTAAAAACGGGGAGCCTGTTTTACTGGGCAAATTTTG
>JAQVWQ010000012.1 GCA_028709615.1 Clostridia bacterium
CCGCCTTAGCCGATTTAGTAAATAAATTAAAATAACCGCCAAATGGCGGCTTTTGCGCATATTGCCCAACCTGTTGCATATAAATTACTAAGACAAACATCAACAGGTGATCTTATGGGCAAATTAAATGATTATGGCAATCCGCAGCCTGTTCCAAAATCCCGTTTTAAAAGCCATTTTTTTTGGCGTGGGATATTCTTGCGGATCGGTTTAGCTTCATTACTGTTTATCGGTTTGGTAGAGTTAACAGGCGGCGGTGGCCAACTGGGGCAATATGCCGATTTTATTGCCGAACGGGGATTAACGACCGCTAATAGCTGGGTTGATTTTGGTAAGGTTTTGCCGGTCAGCTCGACCGCTTCTCAAGGGCAGTCAGATAATCATCGCTTTATCCTGCCTGTAGATGGTGTGATTATGCGAGATTTTTCTTTAACAGACAGTTCGGATGGTGTTTTAATAAAAACCGAGGCCAATACTCAGGTCAAGGCTGCTGCGGAGGGAACTGTAATCGGCTGCGCCAAAGGAGACGATGGGCTTTATCATCTAGAGTTAACTCACGCAGACGGTTATCGATCCGTTTATTATAAGCTAGCCGATACGCAGTTAGTATTAGGTCAAACGGTAGGGCAGGGAGAGCTTATCGGTACAACTTCAGAGCAAAACCTGCAATTTGCCATCTGGTATAACGGAGAGCAGCAAGATACCCTTTTATTACTGTTAGAACAAAAAAACGACTAATTAATATAAAAAACTACCGCAACCGCTTGTGTTGGTTGCGGTTTTAGTTTATAATTATACAATAAAAAAGCCCTAGGAGTTGTTAAATGAAAAAGGCCCTGTTCGTTTTTCTTATTTTATTTGCGTTGCTTTTGATCCCCACAGCGGCTTTTGCCGCACCGACTGTATCCGCTGAGGCGGCAATTTTGATGGATGCTGACACGGGACAAATTATATTTGCCAAAAACATACATACTAAGCTTTATCCTGCCAGCATAACCAAAATCTTAACAGCTGCTTTGGCTTTAGAGAATTTAAAGGCTGACGATATTATCACAGTTTCTCATGATGCTGTTTTTACTTTACCGGTAGGCACATCACACATCGCTTTAGACGAAAATGAGCAAATATCGGTTGATGATCTGCTTTATGCCCTTATGCTTCCTTCAGCTAATGATGCTGCCAATGTCTTGGCCGAGCAGGTTGCCGGTACACAAACTGCTTTTGTCGCTATGATGAATGCTAAGGCTCAGGAGGCGGGCGCGCAAAACAGTAATTTTTGTAATGCTCATGGCCTGCCAGATGAAAATCATTACACCACCGCTTATGATATGGCAAAGATTATGGCTTATGCTTTAAAAAAGCCCGGGTTTTTAACTTACAGCGGTACTACACGACACCAAATTAAACCAACCAACAAACAAGCAGAAACCCGTTATTTAGCCAGCTTCCATAAGATGATTAACGATACATCTGCAGATAAGTGGCCCTTGGAAAACGGAACGGTGATCAGCGGCAAAACAGGTTGGACTAAAATTTCGCGCAGCACAATGGTCACAGCGGCAGAAAACCAGGATACGCGGCTGATTTGTGTCGTTTTAGATTGCGCTAATCATGAAGCCTGCTGTCAGGATACACAAGCTTTATTTAATTACGGTTTTTGTAATTTTAATAAAATGACATTGGACAAGGACACTTTGTTACAACAAATTAACCAATGCTTTAACCAAGCGGACAAGCCGTACAAATATAATTTAGCAGGATATTTTTCATTTTTAGCACCAAAAGGGGGGAGTCTTGAGGGTATTGATTTTCATTTTAACGACCGGGCTACAGCTCAAAATGGAAGTATTAGCTTAATATTATTAAATAATGATGCTTTAAGGGCTTACCCGTTAACAAATATTTATTACGCTAAACTGCAAGCGTCGGTTAATAAAAACATTATAAAAATAGTTATAGTTGTTTTAATAGCTCTGATTTTGTTTTTTATACTGCTTTTACTGTTGCGCCAGGTCGTTCATCGCCGTAGCAGCCCTTATTATTATAGATATAAAAAGCAAAAAAGACGATAGATAGTCACAAAAAAAACACACAGCCACAGTACCATATAATAAAAGTACATCGGGAGGTGTCATTATGTTAACAATTCTTTTTGCTGACGACGAAGAAAGAATGCGCCGTTTAGTCAAGGATTTTTTACAAAGGGACGGATATGCAGTTTTAGAGGCGGCTGACGGTAAGCAAGCAATAGAGCTTTTTGACGAAAACAAAAAAATTGATTTGGTTATTTTGGATGTTATGATGCCAAAATATGATGGTTGGAGTGTATTGCGCCATATTCGCAATAACGATAAAGATCTGCCTGTTATGATGCTTACGGCTCGTACGGAGGATTCCGATGAGGTATTCGGTATTGATCTAGGTGCCGATGATTACATTGGCAAGCCCTTTTCGCCGATTGTGCTGATGGCTCGAATTAAACTGCTTTTGCGCAAACGCTACGAGAATATTACACAAGCAGTTAAAGAATTAGGCGGTATCAAAATTGACGAAACAGCTCGCCGGGTAATTATGAATGACGAGCGTCTTGATTTAAGCCCAAAGGAATATGAGCTGTTGGTTTATTTAGCTACCAACCGCGATGTAGCTGTTTCCCGCGAGCAGATTTTAAATGCGGTTTGGGGTTACGATTACTTCGGCGATCTGCGAACTGTTGATACACACATAAAAAAACTTCGCTCTAAGCTGGGCGCCAAGGCCGATTTAATTCAAACCGTTCGCGGTTACGGTTATCGTTTCGAGGAATAAAATGAGCGTTTTAACTAATTCCGTACGAAAAAAAATGTTTATAAGTATTATGATTTGCGCCCTGTTGTTTTTGGGTGTCTTTTCTTTGCTTTATATCTTTCTTTATGACGATTATGTAATTTTTGAAACAAAAAGCAGTTTAGTGATGACATATCACAATATCGAATACGCTTATGATGATAATGCTGCTCTTTTATCATACTTAAATAATCTGCAGGCCAATACCACGATTCGTGCCACTATTATAGAAAACGGTATCGTTACTTACGAGGACAGGCCAATGATGGGCGGTTCATTTTATTTTGGGTATAACGATAAGCTCACTTATGCGTTTGTCTATTCTTTGCTGCTGAATGAAATTAAATTAAATGAACAAAACCCTTTTCAAATCTTTTTCACCGATCGTATGACGGATGGACGGTTGGTATTAGCGGGTTATCTGGCTGAACAAAGCTATGTTATTTTAAATATTCCAATGCCTATTATTAATGCAAACTATAATATTACTAAAGCCTTTATTTTATTGGCCGGCGTATTGGCGTTTTTATTTAGTTTGATAACCGCTTTCTTTATGTCGCGGCGTTTTTGCCGCCCTTTGGTAGAAATACGCAATATAGCGGGCAAAATGGCACAATTGGATTTTTCCGATCGTTATAACGGTGACGAAATTGACGAAATTGGCGAGCTGGGCGAGAGCATTAATTCTCTTTCCGGGCAGCTGGAGGATACTATTTCACGCCTTCAGGCTACTAATGATCGCTTAGAGCAAGAAATTGCCAAAGAGCGGCGTATTGACGAAATGCGTAAGGATTTTATAATCAATGTTTCGCACGAATTAAAAACTCCTTTGGCAATTATTTCCGGTTATGCCGAAGGCTTAAAGGTCAATATCAGCGACAAACAAGAGGACAAGGATTTTTATTGTTCTGTTATTTTAGAAGAAAGCGAACGAATGAATAAACTTGTCGGCCAGCTTTTAGCCTTGGCAAAAATTGAGGCGGGCAATGTCCTTCCGGAGTTTGAGGTTTTTAATTTTAAAGAATTTTTAAGCGGAGTTACCTCAAAAATCGCTATTTTGACAACCAATAAAAAAATCAACCTGCAAACCAAAGTCGATAATTGTGAGGTTAATGCCGATTTGGATATGTGCGAGCAGGTATTGATGAATTTATTATCCAATGCTGTTCACCATACGAAGGAAAGCGGAATCATAACGGTTACAAGCCAAGTACGCCCCGATAACAAATTGAGAGTTTTTGTTTACAACAGCGGCGAGCAAATTCCGGAAGAAGAGCAGGAAAAAATCTGGACAAGTTTTTATAAAGTAGATAAAGCCAGAACCCGTGCCTACGGTGGTACCGGTATAGGACTTTCGGTTGTAAAAGTTATTATGGAGGCGCACGGTAACAGCTATGGAGTTACAAATAAACCTAACGGTGTGGAATTTTATTTTGATTTGGATTTAAAAGGAGAGAGCTGCTAGCAGCTCTCTCCTTTTTGTGCTATTTTGTTTTTTTAGATAATTTATTAGAGTTTTTATTAAAAATAGGCTGCACATCCGGTGGATAGTAAGCGACTGTTTGTGTCGGGAAATTGCGTGCAGCCAATTTTTTTTCAATTTTTTCTTTAAAAACAATATAAATAACGGCCAAGGTAGGTACGCCCATTATCATACCTACAAAACCAAATAATCCACCGCCGATTAAGATGGCCGCAATTACCCATAATGAATCTAAGCCTGTAGCGTCACCCAAAATAAATGGGCCTAGAATATTGCCGTCAAATTGCTGCAGTAAAAATATAAAGACAACAAAAATCAGCATTTGTATAGGGTTAACCAATAAAATCAAAAATGCGCTGGGTATTGCGCCAATAAAAGGACCAAAAAATGGTATAATATTGGTAGTACCGACTACCACACTGATTAACAGCGTATATGGCATATTCATCAGCGATAGGCAGATAAAACAAATCAAGCCGATAATTGCCGAATCAAGAACCTTGCCGACCAAAAAGTCTGTAAAGATCCGGTTAGATGTATCGGCAATATAAGAGGCTCTTTGGGTTTTTTTCTCGCCAAATAAACCATAAGAGGTTTTTTTGATTTGTGCGCATAGTTTTTCTTTGCTGGCCAAAATATAAGTTGCCACAATCAAGCCGATAACAAGATTAAAAACCGAGGATAAAAATTGCCAAGAGTAGTTGATTAAGGAGGGAATTTGCGCAGCTAAATATGAGACAAAATTATAAATCGATTCCGTCCAATTTGGGTATATCTGTTCGGCAAGCTCCGGGTCTAAGGCCAAATAATCGATAAATTCAGTAATAACCCCCTCGGCTTTTGTTAAATAATCGGGCATTGACTCTACAAGTAGAGTCATAGAACGAGAGAGCTCCGGTAAAGTAATATAAAGCAAAAAGAAGATAATTGCCATCAAGCAGACTAAAGCAATAAAAATAGAAATATTGCGTATTAAACGGGTGTGCCTTTGTTTTTTTAAAATAAAGCGTTTTTGTAAAGCATCTAACTTGTTAACAGGCTTAGAGAGTAAAAAGGCAATAATAAAACCCACGGCAAAGGGAAAAAGAAGCCTTTTAATGTAGGCTATTTCTTTACTGGCGCTTTGGTAATTTGAGAAAAACAAATATAATAAAATGCCGATAATCACAACCAGCAAATTAGAAAGCATTGCTGCTGTTTGTTCTTCTGTCCACTTGATTTTCATTGATTAACTCCCAACATATTATGTTTGCTACATTGTATCATACTTTTCAGACAAATAGCAATATTATCTTGATTTAATAAAAATATTTGCATAATACATTATTAATATGTTATACTTAAATAGAAATATTATTATTTGGCGTACGGAGGTGTAAAAATTATGGAAGATATTATCACTCGGGATATGGGCATTATGGAGGTTGTTCAAAAATGGCCTCAGTCCGTTAAGATTCTAACGGAATTCGGTATGGGTTGCATTGGTTGTGCCGCCGCTCATTTCGAAAATATTGAACAAGGTGCCAGCGCTCATGGTATAGATGTTGATGCCCTGATGAAAGCCTTAAATGAAGCTGCTAAATAATTAATAATATATATAATTATTTAAAAACAAGCCGATGCCAATGCATCGGCTTGTTTGATTATTTAATTTTTTTGTGATATTCCTGTAAGGATTGCGGTTCGGGGCTTTTACTGTATAAAGCTTGTTTAATACTCTTAATACAAGCTCTGGCCGTTGCCATTGTGGTAATATAGCTTAATTTGTAGCGAATGGCCGCTTTGCGGACATCGCTGCTTTCACCGGTACTTTTACCGCCTGAAGGCGTATTGACGACTAACTGGACTTCGCCATTGGTAATTGCGTCCAAAATATTGGGTCTGCCCTCGGAAATTTTAGCTATTTTGGTAGAGGGGATATTATTATGAATTAGCAGCTTATGGGTTCCGCCTGTGGCAATAATTTTAATGCCGCAATCAGCAAAGCCTCGAGCCACCTCGGCAACTTCGTTTTTATTGCGGTCAGATACGCTGATAAAAACCGTTCCGGAAAGCGGCAGGACATTGCCGGCTCCTTCTTGAGCTTTATAATAGGCTTCACCAAAGGTTGAGGCCAAACCAAGCACCTCCCCCGTAGAGCGCATTTCGGGGCCTAACAGCGGGTCAACATCAGGCAGCATATTAAAGGGGAAAACGGCTTCTTTAACTCCGTAATGACTGAAGGAACGCTGTTTTAATTGCGGAACAGGAGAAGGTTTGAGCGTAAACTCACGGGTAATAATCTCTGTTGCCAAATGCACCATCTGAATATCGCAAACCTTGGAAACCAGCGGTACCGTGCGCGAAGCGCGCGGGTTAGCCTCCAAGACATAGACTATCCCGTCAGAAATTGCATACTGCATATTCATCAGCCCGCGCACGCCCATCGAAGAGGCAATCCGCTTAGTATAATCTTCAATTTGTGCCTTATGCTCATCGCAAATCTGAATAGAGGGAATAACACAGGCAGAATCGCCTGAGTGAATACCTGCCAGCTCAATATGCTCCATAATAGCAGGCACAAAGACGCCCGTATCATCGCTGACAGCGTCTGCTTCACACTCTAAGGCGTTGTCTAAAAAGCGGTCAACTAAAATCGGCCTGTCCGGTGTTACGCCGATTGCCGCTTCCATGTAGCTGGCCAAGGATTCTTCATCGTAAACAATTTCCATACCGCGCCCGCCCAAAACATAAGAGGGACGGACAATCAGCGGATAGCCGATGCGGTCGGCGATGGCAATAGCATCGTCGGCGGTGACGGCCATGCCCGAAGGCGGCATGGGAATTTGCAGTTCCTCCATAATTTTATTAAAGCGATCGCGATCCTCGGCCAAGTCAATCGTTTCCGGCGAGGTGCCGAGAATTTTAACTCCGTTAGCTTCAAGCTCACGAGCTAAATTAAGAGGGGTTTGTCCGCCGAACTGGGCGATTGCGCCCAAAGGCTTTTCGGCTTCAAATATTGCCAATACATCTTCTGCTGTTAAAGGTTCAAAATAAAGTCGGTCTGAGGTATCATAGTCGGTAGAAACCGTTTCGGGGTTGCAGTTGACAATAATTGACTCAAATCCCAGCTCTTTTAAAGCCATAGAAGCGTGAACACAGCAGTAGTCAAACTCAATGCCCTGGCCGATACGGTTGGGGCCGCTGCCTAAAATCATAATTTTATTATTGCCTGTATGGGGTGCCGCAGGGTTGGTGGCCTGATAAGAGGAGTAAAAGTAAGCGGCATTCTCTGTGCCGGAAACATGAATAGTCTCCCATTGCTCTACCAAACCTTCGGCAGCACGCATTGTGCGTATTTTGGATTCGCTAAGACCGGTAAGCTTTGCTAAATAACGGTCGGCAAATCCATCTATTTTGGCACGGCGTAACAATTCGGGCGAAAGAGCCTTGCCTGCAGTAATAATTTCTTCTTCTAACTGTACAAGTTCTTGCATTTGCTCTAAAAAATAAAGCTTAATAGCTGTGATTTCATGCAGTTGTTGGGGATTTGCGCCTTTGCGTAAAGCCTCGTAAAGTTGAAAATGCCGCATGCTGGAGGGTGTGTGCAGTAACGAAAGCAGCTCCTCCAAGGATTTTTCATGCAAATTTTTAACAAAACCAAAGCCGTAATTACCGTTTTCCAAAGAGCGTACGGCTTTTTGCAAAGCTTCTTTATAGGTTTTGCCTATGCTCATTACCTCACCGACAGCTTTCATTTGTGTGCCTAGTTTATCCTCGGCATTTTTAAATTTCTCAAAAGCCCAGCGAGCCATTTTTATTACTACATAATCACCGTCGGGACTGTATTTATCCAGCGAGCCGTATTTACCGCAGGGGATTTCATCTAAGGTCAGTCCGGCTGCCAGCATTGTGGAAACAGAAGCGATCGGAAAGCCCGTAGCTTTAGAGGCCAGCGCCGAGGATCGAGAGGTGCGGGGGTTGATTTCTATGACAACAAATCTGCCTGTTTGCGGATGATGAGCAAACTGGACATTTGTGCCGCCGATAACCCCGATCGAATCGACGATTTTATAAGCGGCCTTTTGCAGCTTTTGCTGTGTTTCCTTAGAGATTGTCAGCATCGGAGCGGCGCAGAGAGAGTCGCCGGTATGCACGCCCATCGGGTCAATATTTTCAATAAAGCAGACAGTGATCATCTGTCCCTTAGCATCGCGTACAACCTCCAATTCCAGTTCTTCCCAGCCCAAAACCGATTCTTCAATCAATACTTGACCGATAATACTGGCAGACAGTCCGCGTCTGACAATATTATGCAGTTCGTCAATATTATAAACCAGGCCGCTGCCGGCTCCGCCCATGGTATAGGCGGGGCGCACAACAACGGGAAAGCCCATTTCCAAAGCGATTTCTTCCGCTTGTTCAACAGAATAAGCAGGCTTAGAAGCGGCCATCTCCACGCCGATTTCCTCCATCGCTTTTTTAAAGCTGATGCGATCCTCGCCCTTATCAATCGATTCGACCTTTACGCCGATAACCTCAACCCCGTATTTTTCTAAAACACCGGCCTTGGCTAATTCAGAGCATAAATTAAGCCCCGATTGTCCTCCAAGGTTTGGCAACAATGCGTCGGGGCGTTCTTTTTCGATAATAGCCGTCAGGCGTTCAATATTTAATGGTTCAATATAAGTGATATCCGCTGTTTGCGGATCGGTCATAATAGTTGCAGGGTTGGAATTGACAAGAACAATAGTATAACCAAGCTTTTTTAAAGCCTTACAAGCTTGGCTACCGGAATAATCAAATTCACAGGCTTGTCCGATTACAATCGGCCCTGAACCGATAATCAGGATTTTATCAAGATCAAGTCTTTTAGGCATCCTTTAACTTCCTCCTTATACCCAAATTTTTTATATTATATCACCAACACATAGAGAATGCAAGAAAAAAGTACTAATAATTTAAAAATCTTTAGTGTATATTTTGTTACGAAAACCAAATAATACTTGACAATAATTTTATTCTTTGTTATTATAATTATAATATAAACCAAGAAGGTTTATATTAATTAAATTACTTTTATATTATTAATATTTCTGTATGGCAGTCACGAAGGCTTGCATTTTTGCTTTTGGCAAAAGGGCAGGCTTTTTCTTTTTTGCAGGAAGATTTTAAATTCGTAAATTATGTTTAATTTAATAAACAACAGTTCTCCTTTATATAAAAAAGACCGTTTCCCGTTTGCAGACGCGGGAAACGGTCTTTTTTTATTACTTATTTAATTGCGGTGTAATAATTTCACTTTTTTCTTTAAATAAAAAGCGAATGGATTTATAAACAAAGAAGAAAATCAAAGAGTTCAGTCCGGCTTTTAATAAGTTAAAGGGTATAATGGCCGGCACCAGCATTGAAATAACCTTATCTAAAGGGACATCCATAAATAATGAGGTAAAAATTAAATTCAAGGGTATCATCATAACTGTCATAGCCAGCGAACCGGCAACTAAGCCCAGAATCATCGCCTTAGTTGATTTACCCGTTTTATTATAAATTAAGCAGGCTACACCAATTAAAGTTCCGGAGGAGATTACATGCATCAGCAGGCCGATAATACCATCACCGCCCATAAAAAAGGCCTGTATGGCAGAAACAGCCACAAGGATTTCTATGCCGGCAAGAGGGCCAAGCATAAAAGCTCCCATTAAAATCGGCACATCGGCCATATCGTATTTTAAAAACGGTGCGGCCGGAATGATAGGGATTTGAATAAGTAAAATACATACGATGGATACCGCGGCTAATAAAGCCATACGGGTCAAGCGTTGAGTTTTTGACATAAAGCATTCTCCTTTTTCGCTATCAAGGCAGGGGCTTTTTTACAATAAAAAAACCGCATTAAAAAATGCGGGGCAAAAAAGCCAAAAAAGAAAAATCTTCTTCCATCCGGACTATACCGTCGGCTTCGGAATGATACCGAAATCATGCTTACGCTCGCGGGCTCGTCGGCTCTTTTAGGCCGCTTTACCGCCGGTGGGGAGTTACACCCCGCCCCGAAGATAGCTTATTTAATTAAACTTTCATTAAATATTATAGCTCCAAGCAATCAAAAAGTCAAGATTTATATATAAATAAAAAATATTTTTAAAAATTGCAGGATAATTTTAACTGATATAGAATTAAAAAATGATATAAAGTGGTTTAAAGTGGAGCAAAGTAGAGTATAAAGTGTTTAAACCTTTAAGAAAGGGGGCGGAATGTAAAATGTTTATGGGTGAGTATCAACATTCTATTGATCCAAAAGGCAGAATAATCATTCCTGCTCGCTTTCGTGAAGAATTAGGCACAGATTATGTTTTAGCACGCGGTCTTGACAGATGCCTTTTCGCTTACACGCTTGAGGCGTGGAAGGTATTGACAGAAAAATTGGCTCAAATTCCTTTTACCAATGCTGAAATGCGCTCCTTTAACCGTCATTTTTTCGGTGGTGCTTCACCGGCCGAGGTCGATAAACAAGGTCGCAGTTTAATTCCGCCAAATCTGCGTGACTACGCCGGTTTAAATAAGGATATTGTAATTATCGGCGTTTCCTCCCGTTTTGAAATATGGGACAAGGATGCCTGGAATAAATACAGTGAAGCAGCTGCCGAGAGCTATGAGGCTAATGCCGAAAAACTGACAGGCTTTGATTTAGGTATAGTATAATGAAAAACGACTTTTCTCATTATCCGGTTTTATATAACGAGGTCATAACCTTATTAAATATCAAGGACGGCGGAGCCTATTTAGACGGAACAATGGGGGGAGCAGGGCATGCGGCCGCTATTTTAGAGCACTGTGCCCCTAAAGGTCGCCTGCTGGCTCTCGATCGCGATGCAGAGGCAATTAAGGTTGGAACGGAAAGGTTGGCTGTTTACGGCGGCCGGGCTATAATTGTTCAGGCAAATTTTGCGGATTTGGCTGAGCAGGCAAGATCGTTTGCTCCGGCAGGTCTTAATGGTGTTTTATTGGATATCGGTTGCTCCTCTCCGCAGCTTGATGATGGCAAACGAGGTTTTTCTTATATGCACGACGGCCCATTAGATATGCGGATGGATCGGCGCCAAACAGTTACAGCTGCAGATATTTGCAATACATATTCAGCCGAGCAACTGACCGAGATATTTTATACTTTCGGTGAGGAAAAATGGGCTAAGCGTATCGCAGAATTTATTGTGGCAGGCCGGCAAAAAAAACCGCTGGCAAGCACCCTTGAGCTTGTAACTCTTATCAAGCAGGCTGTGCCTGTCGGAGCGCGTGATAAAGATCAGCACCCGGCCAAAAGAATTTTTCAGGCCTTGCGCATCGCTGTAAACGACGAGCTGGGTGCGCTCAACAGGGGGCTGGAGGGGGCCGTTTCAGTATTGAAACCCGGAGGAAGGCTCGCCGTTATTACCTTCCATTCGCTGGAGGATAGAATAGTAAAAGAAAAATTCCGATATTTCGCCGCAGACTGTGTATGTCCGCCGCATCAGCCGATTTGCACCTGCGGTAAGCTTGTTACAGCAAAAATAATTACTCGTAAACCGATATTGCCATCAGCGCGGGAATTAAACGAAAACCCCCGTTCCCGCAGCGCGAAACTGAGAGTATGTGAAAAGGTCTAATAAGAAAAGGAGCTGCATAAGCTATGGTAGCGTCAAGAGCGGCACGATTATTTAATATTGAGGAAGCACGCGAAGCTGTTCGTCAGCAAGAATTATATATTCTTGAAAAAAAAGAAGGCCGGGCTAAAGCTCTCAAGAAGGATAAAAAGATAGTTATCGCTGCGGTAATTGTCTGCTTTCTGGCGGCCTTCGGTTATATTTTCAGCGAGGCTGTTATTTCTGATCTCGGTCATCAGGTTGTAACCTTAAAAGAAGAAATAAATACGGTACAAAACCAAAACGACCGACTCGGTTTAGAAATTAACCAGCTGCAAAATATGGCCCGCATTGAAGAGTATGCCAAACTCAATTTGGCTATGATTTATCCCGAGCAAAGCAATACTACTTATATGCCGATAGCTGTTGCTGAGCTAACAAACGAAACTACGCCTCCCAGCGCGAATAATGAAAAAAGCGGCTTAACGGTAACGGTTAAGGATAACCTTTTTGTTAACGGCTTTTTAGCATCTGTTACCGATTTATTCGACAGATATTTCAATAAGGAGGCCTTGGCTGCGGTCAAATAGCGTAATATACGGGGAGAGCGGTAATGGCACGCAAAAAGATTGAAATAAAAACAAGAACGACCGGGCTGATTATTCTTCTTTTAATAATGTTCTCAGCGGTCTTATTTAAACTGGCTTTTGTACAATTTGTACAAGGTGAAAAGCTGCAGGCCGAGGCTGAAAGCCAACGAACCCGAGAGGTTGTCATTTCTGCCAAAAGAGGGACAATATATGATTGTCATGGCAACACGCTGGCTGTCAGCATTTCGGCTGATTCAGTTTATGCCAATCCCTCTGTTGTAAAAAAGTCCGGCCAGGCTGAAAGCACGGCAGCTTTTTTAGCGGAAAAGCTGGGTATGGACAAAGATAAAATACTATCCAAAATCACTTCCGGCAATGCTTTCGAATGGATTAAGCGCAAGGCCGATTTTGATGTGGCAGCAGCTATTAAAGAGGCGGATTTGCCGGGTATAGACTTAGTAGAAGAAAACCAGCGTTATTACCCGCAAAAAGAGCTTGCCGCCAACCTGCTTGGTTTTGCCGGTATAGACAATCAAGGCTTAGAAGGTCTGGAGATATCCTTAGATAAGAATTTGCGCGGTGTCGATGGCAGTATTATAGGTTATTTTGATGTTGTCAATCAGGAAATTCCGCAAACAGCGCAAATATACAATGAACCGACCGACGGTTACGATGTCGTGTTGACAATTGATGAAAATATACAATATTTTGCCGAGCGCGAGCTTAATAAAGTTATGGCAAGTGAGCTTGACCCTAAAAGCTGTTCGGCGATAATTATGAATCCTAAAACCGGCGAAATTTTGGCTATGGCCACACGCCCGACCTATGATCCGAATAATTATGGCGATTACACCACAAAAGACCGCCGTAATCCATTAGTACAGGATAGTTATGAGCCCGGCTCCACATTCAAAATTGTTACTGCTTCTGTGGCTTTAGAGGAAAAAACAGCTTCTTTAACAAGCCGTTACTATGACCCCGGCTATTATGCAATCGGCGGGCATAAAATAAAATGCTGGAGGCATTATAAACCCCATGGCAGCCAATCTTTTGCAGAAGTTATGCAAAATTCCTGCAACCCCGGCTTTGTTAAAATCGGTCTGGATATAGAAAACAAGACCGAAGGCCTTTTTTATAAGTACATAAAGGCTTTTGGCTACGGTAAACAAACAGGCATTGATATATCCGGCGAGGCCACAGGCATTATGATTGCCGAAACAAACCTCAAACCGATCAATATAGCTACAATTTCCATCGGGCAGGGTATTTCGGTTACGCCAATACAAATGGTTACGGCAGTTTCTGCTGTGGCTAACGGCGGTATTTTGCTTGAACCGCAAATCGTGCGGCAAATCAAAAACGGCGAAGGAGATATTATCAGCGATTTTCAGGTTAAAGAGGTTCGGCGCGTTATCTCGGAAGAAACGGCAAACACTGTTTGCGAGCTGCTGGAATCTGTTGTTACCAAAGGTACGGCAAAAAGAGCCTACATCGAAGGTTTTCGTGTAGGGGGTAAAACCGGCACCGCACAAAAGGTCGAAAACGGCAAATATGCCGATGGTAAATATGTAGCCTCCTTTATCGGCATTGCACCGGCAAACGACCCCCAGGTCGTGTGTTTGGTCCTTATTGACGAGCCAAAGGGTTATCTTTATCAAGGCGGACAGATCGCTGCCCCGCTTTTTAACGCGATTATGACAGATGTTTTAAATTATATGGGTACTGTATCGCAGATTTCTCAGGATAACGCCGGTAAAGTTTGGGGCGAGCAGGAAAAGCAGCAAATTCCTGTTACCGATGTTACCAACCTTTCTCTGGCGGCCGCCAATAAAGTTTTAAGTATCTATGGTTTTAAAGTAAAAAGCAGCGGCAGCGGAGAAGTTGTGACCGGGCAAACACCTGCCGGCTTAACACATGCCGCATCCGCAAGCACTATTGCTCTCAGTTTAGGTAATAATTCAAAAAATAACGGCAAACTGACCGTTCCGGATTTAACAGGCAGGCATATATCCGAGGCTGCGGAAATATTGGGAGCTATGGGTCTTTCTCTTAAAAAGATAGGCAATGAGGGCACGGCTTACGAACAAATTCCTGTTCCCGGCAGCTTGGTTAACGAGGGAACAATGATAACGGTTAACTTCCAAATACCCAGCCAGGATGTTACAGTTCTTCAACCCTAGGAGGAAAATAGATGAAGATCAAGGATATTAAAGAAAACTTATGCGGTATGTTTAAAATCGAAGCCTCCGTCGGTGATGATTTACAACTGCATAATTTGGTTTACGACTCGCGCAAGATTGGACTTGGCGACCTTTTTGTGGCAATTTCCGGTAATAAGCTGGACGGGCATAGCTTTGTACCCGCTGCTATAGAAAAAGGAGCTGCGGCCGTCGTTGTCGAGCATTATCTGCCAAATTTGCCGCCGGATTTTCCGCAATTAATTACCAAGGACAGCAGAATTGCTCTTTCACAATTATCGGCTTTATGGTATAATTATCCGGACAGAAAAATGCGCTTAGTCGGCGTGACGGGTACCAACGGTAAAACTACTACAACCTGGCTTATTAAATATTTATGGCAGACTGTCGGCGGACAAAAAAGCGGCCTGGTCGGTACTATTCGCAACTACGCGGGCGATAAGCCCTTAGATTCCACTCATACCACGCCTGAGTCTTTAGAGCTTTATCAGTTATTTGCACAAATGCTGGATGAGGGTTGCCAAAACGCTGTAATGGAGGTTTCCTCGCACGCCTTAAAGCAGGGGAGAGTGGCGGCCTGTGCATTTGATGGAGTGGTTTTTACCAATTTAACTCAAGATCATTTAGATTATCACATTACACTTGATGATTACCGCTCCAGTAAGGGCAAGCTTTTTACCGCGCCCGTTTTGCAGCAAAACAACAACTCCTACGCGGTTATCAATATCGATGATCAGGCCGGCCGTCTTTATGCAGCCGGGTGCCCGGCCGCCCAGGTTTTAACTTACGGAGAAAACGCCGAAGCAGCGTTGCGCTTTTCCGATTATCACCATATAGACGGCGGCGGAGTTTATACTTTAAACTACAATGGCAATCAATATACGGTAAAAATTCCTTTGCTTGGACGTTTTAATGTCTATAACACATTAGCCGCATTGGGCGTTTGTCTTGCCGAGGGTTTACCGGTAGATGACTGTTTGCAGGCTCTCAAAACCGCGCCACAGGTAGCAGGCAGAATGGAACTGGTCGATTGCGGACAGGACTTCATCGTTGCGGTAGATTATGCACATACACCCGACGGCCTTTTAAATGTTCTGGCAGCCGCGCGTGAGATGAACCCTCGTCATTTAATAGTCGTTTTTGGCTGCGGAGGCGATCGCGATAACGGCAAACGGCCGATTATGGGACGCATAGCAGGTGAAAACAGTGACTTCACCGTTATTACATCCGATAACCCCCGCACCGAAGACCCGAACAAAATTATTAAGCAAATTCAAGCCGGTATCGACACAACTCAAGGCCGCTATTTAATAGAGCCTGACCGTCAAAGCGCGATTTTTGCCGCTTTAAAGATGGCGCAAAACGGTGATATAGTTGTTATTGCCGGCAAAGGGCATGAAGATTATCAGCTTGTTATGAATAAGGTTTTGCATTTTGATGATTGCGAGGTAGTGCGTGAGCTATTGGCGCAAATTTTAGCAAAATAATAAATATAGGAGTAAAAAATAATGAGCTTGCTATGGCCGCCGCTTTTGTGTGCGCTCTTGTTGGTTGCCGTACAGGGGCCGATTTTAATCCCTCTGTTACGGCGGCTAAAATTCGGACAAACTATCAGAGAAGACGGGCCTCAAGGCCATTTGGTAAAAGCAGGCACTCCAACAATGGGCGGGCTGTTGTTTCTAATACCTGTTTTGGTTTGTTTGGCAATTTGGGGGCACTTTTCGGCGGAGCTGTGGCTTTGCCTTTTATCTTTTTTCGGCTTCGGGTTAATAGGGTTTATAGATGATTTTTTAAAGGTTGTCAAAAAGCGAAATTTAGGTCTGCGAGCCTATCAAAAGCTAATCGGCCAGTTTGCCGTGATTATTACTGTTCTTTTTTTAGTCAATATGCTGACAAGCAGAGGGACAGATCTGATTGTACCAATCAGCGGTTACCATTGGGAACTGGGGATTTGGTATTATCCTATTATCTCTGTGTTTTTGGTAGGCATGGTTAATGCCGTAAATTTGACAGACGGTCTGGACGGGCTGGCTACGGGCACCTGCTTTATTGCCTTTTTATGTTATTTTTTAATTGCCGCGGCAGAAATTGTCTATCCTGCCATATCAGAGGTTAATTATCAAAATGTTGCGGTTTTTGCTATTGCTATGGCCGGGGTTTGTTTAGGTTTTTTATTTTTTAACCGTTATCCGGCCAAGGTCTTTATGGGCGATACCGGTTCTTTAGCCTTAGGCGGTGCGCTGGTTATTTGTGCCGTTTTAACAAAAACCGAAATTATTTTGATTTTTATCGGCGGGGTTTTCTTAATTGAAGCAATATCTGTTATGCTGCAAGTGGCAAGCTTTAAATTAACGGGTAAACGAATCTTTAAAATGTCACCCTTGCATCATCATTTTGAGCTTTCGGGCTGGCGCGAAACCAAGGTAGTTATCGTCTTTTGGTTGGCGGGGGCTGTTTTGGGTGTGTTAGGCTTATTAATAGCAACGCTTTAAAGCGGAGGTTAGAAAAATGACGGATTTTAATCCTTACAAAAAAAATGTTTTGGTTATCGGCGCAGGCATTTCCGGTTTGGCTGCCTGCCGTTTTTTATTAAATAAAGGTGCGCAGGTTTGGTTGGCCGATGCCAAAAGCCGTGAGGAGCTGCCGCAGGAGCTTAACGGGCTGACAAATCAAGGAATGCATTTGCTTTTAAATAACAAACTGCCTGAGAAAGCAGATTTTGCCTTTGTAATAAAAAGCCCCGGCGTTCCGCATACCACATCTCTTTTAAAAATGCTTCACGAGGCAAAAATTCCGGTTATCGGCGAGCTGGAATTAGCATATCAATATGCTAAGAGCCCATTTGTTGCTATTACGGGCACTAACGGCAAAACTACAACGACCACGCTGGTAGGCGAGATTTTTGCTGATGCGGGGCTTAATACCTTAGTCGGCGGCAACATCGGTCTGCCGCTTGCGGATTTGGCAGAAAATCATCAAGGTCTTATTGTAGTTGAGGCCTCCAGCTTTCAGCTTGAGGATACAGTGGATTTTCGGCCGCATATTGCTTTAATGCTTAATTTAACGCCCGATCATTTAAACCGCCATCTGACGATGGAAAATTATCTTTTGGCTAAAGAGCAAGTCTTTATTAATCAAACTAAAGAGGACTTCTTGATCATTAATGCAGAGGACGAATGGTTTAAGCAATCTGCACAAAAAGCTCAATCAACGGTTTTCCCTTTTAGCAATAAACGCGAGCTGGAATTTGGTTTATATGCTCAAGACGGTCAAATGGTCTGGGCTCACGACGGCCAAAAAGAAAAAATATTTTCTTTAGAGGAATTAAAAATCAAGGGAGCGCATAATACAGAGAATGCTTTGGCTGCGGCAGCAGCCGGCTTGTGCTGGGGCTTGCAGCCGCTGCAAATTGCCCAAACCTTGCAAAAATTTGCCGGGGTTGAACACCGGTTAGAAATTTTTGCCGAAAAAAACGGTATTACTTATGTTAATGACAGCAAGGGTACCAATCCCGCCTCCACTATTAAGGCCTTGGAAGCCTTTAACCGGCCGATTGTCTTAATAGCCGGCGGTCGTAATAAAGGCTCGGATTTTACCGAGTTAATGGGCTTGATAAAAGAAAAGTGCAGTTACCTTGTAATTTTAGGCGAGTGCCGCGAAGAATTGCGTCAGGCGGCGGAGGCGGCGGCCTATGAAAATTATTCTGTTGTAGAAAATGATTTTAAAGAGGCAACCTTAACTGCGATCAGCAAAGCAAAAAAGGGGGATATCGTACTGTTATCTCCTGCTTGCGCGAGTTGGGATATGTTTGCTAATTACGAAATTCGCGGCAGACTGTTTAAGGATATTGTTACAGAGAGTTTAAACGGCTAACGGGGGAAAACATAGTGAAACTGGGAGCAAGAAAACCTGATTGGTATATATTTTGTGTAGTGGCAGCTTTGGTTGGTATCGGTATCATTATGGTCTTTTCGTCCAGTCAGTATTTTGCTCAATACGAATATGACAATGTTTATCATTTCCTCAAAAAACAGTTGTTACATGCCGCAATCGGTTTTATCGGTATGTTTTGCGCATATCAATTCGGTTATAAAAAATTGCGTTATTTATCTTACCCAATTTTTGCGGTAGTACTTGTTTTATTGGCTGCTGTTTTATTAACCTCTGCCGGCGATGAAGCGGGCGGCGCAGAACGCTGGCTTAATTTGGGAGGGTTTCGTTTTCAACCTTCTGAATTAAGCAAGCTGGCGGCGGTATTGGCGGTTTCCAAGTATATATCAATTAATTATCGTCGTATGGATACGGGTAAATACGGCTTTTGGCCTTTACTTGCTTTAATGGGTGTTACCTGCGGATTAGTCTTTAAGCAAAACGATTTGAGTACCGCTGCGGTTATCGCCGGCACTCTTTTTATTATGATGTTTGTCGGCGGCGTGCAGTTACGCTATCTTTTCGGTACGATGATTGCAGGCGCAGCAGCTGTTTTGGCAATCATTCTCGGCACCTTCCGTATCGCCAGAATTTCTGCCTGGCTGGATCCTTGGAGCGATCCGCAAGGCTATGGTTTTCAGGCAATTCAATCACTTTTAGCTATCGGCTCGGGAGGCTTGACCGGTGTTGGCTTGGGTGCCGGCGGCAGCAAGTGGTATTATTTGCCCGAACGCCATACAGATTTCATTTTTTCTGTCTTATGCGAGGAGCTGGGCTTTTTAGGCGGGCTTATTGTAATTGCCTTATTTGCCATATTCGTTTGGCGCGGTTTGGTGGTGGCCGTAAAATGTGAGGACACCTTTGGGGCAATGGTAGCTTTAGGCATTACCACTATGATAGGTTTGCAGGCCTTCCTAAATTTAGGTGTGGCAACAGGCTTGGTACCGGTTACCGGTATAACCTTGCCTTTTGTCAGCTACGGCGGCACCTCCTTGGTAATGTCGCTTACATCAGTCGGCTTGCTGTTGGATATTTCTTCAAAAACGGGTGAAAAATGATGAAAAAAATTCGGGTTGTTATCGCCGGTGGAGGCACCGGCGGTCATATTTATCCGGCCTTGGCTATCGCCTCAGGCTTATTAAGCAGGTATGAGGCCGAAATATTGTATTTGGGCGTTCAAAACTCTCTCGAGGAACGCTTGGCTAAGGCCGCCGGTTATGATTTTTGCCAAATTTCAGCCGCGCCTTTGGCAGGTTCATTCAGAAGAACAATTAAGGCAGTATCGCAAAACTTAATAGGCTGCAAGCAGGCCAAAAAAATAATTAAGGAATTCCGGGCCGATCTGGTAATAGGCACCGGAGGTTATGTTGCTGCTCCTGTGGTTTTAGCTGGTACAAAGCTTAAAATTCCCACGCTCATTCATGAACAAAACGCCTTCCCCGGGCGGGCTAATACTTATTTAAGCAGTAAGGTTGACAGGGTGTGCCTAACCTTTGAGGCTGCCGAAGAGCATTTTCCCCAGTCCGCAAAAACCGTGCTGACAGGGCTGCCCGTTCGCAGGGCGGTATTAGAAGCCTCAAAAGACGAGGCTTTAAAATTTTTTAATTTTAGTGCGGATCAGCAGGTAGTATTGATTACAGGCGGCTCTCAGGGTTCAAAAGCAATTAATACAGCTGCCTTATCCGCTTTACCGCGGCTTTTAAAGCGGGATATACAAATCATCTTCTTAACAGGAATAAAAAATTTTGATGAGGTCCAAGGTCAATTAAAAGTATTAAATATTTTTAATAATCAACACTTGCAAATTATGCCGTATCTTGATAAAATGGAATATGCTTTAGCCGCCGCTGATTTAGCGGTCGGCAGAGCAGGGGCATCTTTTATCAGCGAGCTGCTGGCGCGCGGAATTCCCTCTGTGCTTGTACCATATCCATTTGCGGCGGGCAATCATCAGCAGGAAAATGCATCTTCTTTGGAGAAACAAGGAGCGGCGGTTTTATTAAAAGAAAATGCCATCAAAGAGCAAACCCTTGGCGATCTGTTAGAAATGTTACTGGCTGACAGACAAAAGCTGTATAAAATGTCGGCAGCCGCCGCTAAAATGGGCGAAGGTGATGCTCTGCAAAAAATACTCTCGGTCTGCCATGAGTTATTGGCAGCGCAAAAAAGGAACTGATAACAATGACAATTAGCTTAAATAAACAGACTGTTGCTTATAAAAAGCTGCACTTTATCGGTATCGGCGGTATCGGTATGAGCGGTATCGCAAAGATATTGCGGCATATGGGGTGCCAAATAAGCGGTTCTGATTTATATGCCTCTGCGCAAACCAAGGAGCTGGAATCTTTAGGGTGCCAAGTTTTTATCGGTCACACCGAAGCCAATATCCCTGCAGACTGCGAGGCTGTTGTTTATACCTCGGCAATCGGCGGTGATAATCCCGAATTAGCTGAGGCTATTGCTCGCAACCTGCCTATTTTTAAAAGAGCCGAAATGCTCGGTATGATTATGAAAACCCGTTTAAGTATCGGAGTGGCGGGGGCGCACGGTAAAACAACAACCGGCGGAATGATTTCCTTAATGCTTTTAGAAAACGGTCTCGATCCCACAATTGTAATTGGCGGTACGCTGCCGCAGATTGCCGGTAATTCCCGCATAGGCAACGGCGACTTACTGGTTGCCGAGGCTGATGAAAGCGACGGAACATTTTTAATATTAAATCCGACAATTGCTGTTGTTACCAATATTGAAGAAGACCATATGGATTACTATAAAGATTTTGAGGATATCTTAGCAGCTTTTCGCCGCTATCTTGCGCAGCTGCCGCCGGAAGGCTTTGCAATAGTCAACGCTGACTGTATTCATACTCAAAGCGCGCTGTCAGATATTCATTGTCGGGTCGTTTCATATTCGCTGGAAGGCAAGGGGGATTATAATGCCGGCATAATTGAGTACGAAAACGGCAAATTTAAAGCTCCCGTTTTTGAGGGTGAGCACTTTTTAGGCTTTTTAGAGCTTGCAGTTCCGGGAAATCATAATATATCCAACGCTTTGGCTGCCGTAGCTCTTGGGCGGCAAATGGGCTTATCCTTTACGGCAATAGCCGACTCTTTAGCAAAGTTTAAGGGTACAGGGCGCCGTTTTGAAAAGCTGGGAGAAGTTAACGGTGTAACCGTGGTTGATGATTACGCACATCATCCCACAGAAATTAAGGCTACCCTGACCGCTGCCAAAAAGCTGGGTTACCAAAGAATTGTGACGGTCTTTCAGCCTCACCGTTACAGCCGCACTCAGGCAATGTATGCGGATTTTGCGGCTTCCTTTGCCGACAGTGATTTAACATTAATCAACGAGATTTATCCCTCCTTTGAGCCACCGATAGCCGGAGTATCGGCTAAGCTGATTATTGATGCGGCCAAAGCGCGCGGGCTTGATTTTTCTTATGCCGCAACAGAGGGAGATGTCTTGGACTATTTAAGGCAAACCGTGCAAAAAGGCGATTTAGTACTGATTATGGGTGCGGGTAATATTATTCGTGCCGGCGAACGCTTTGTAGCGGAGGGGTAAATTTTGCAAAAATCAATTATTGATAAATTAGTAAAAGAATTCGGCTCGGCAGTTTTATTTGACGAGCCGATGTCTTGTCATACAAGCTGGAAGGTGGGAGGTCCCGCCGACGCCTTGCTTTATGCAACCTGTGAGGAGGATATCCTGCGCGTCCTGCGTTTTACATATGCAGAAAAAATCCCCTTGCAGGTCATCGGCAATGGTTCTAATCTTTTGGTCGGTGACGGTGGTATTCGGGGTTTAGTATTGGAAATCAGCGATAAATTTTCTCATTGTGAGTGGAGCGGACAGAGTGTGACCGTGCAAGCCGGTGCAATGCTGGCTGCGGTAGCTAAGGAGGCTTGCGAACATAATTTAACGGGCCTGGAGTTTGCAGGCGGTATCCCCGGTACGATCGGCGGAGCTTTAATAATGAATGCGGGTGCTTTTGGCGGCAATATCGGGCCACTGGTCACCAAGGTGGAGCTTGCGGAATATACTGGCAAGAAAAAAGTCCTTCTTGCCGAAGACTTATCATTCGCTTACCGCAACAGCAATTTAGCCTCTTTTAAAGGAGTTATCCTTAGTGTTTCACTTGCTTTGCAAGCGGGAGACGGGTCAAAAAGCCGCGCTGCCTTGCAAGAGCATTTAGCTTATCGCGCGGCGATGCAGCCTTTAGAATATCCTTCCTGCGGCAGTGTCTTTCGCAATCCCGAGGGTGACCACGCGGGTCGGTTGATCGAGATTTCCAGCTTGCGCGGTAAACAAATCGGCGGTGCTCAGGTTTCTGATAAGCATGGTAACTTTATCGTCAACAGAGGCGGAGCCAAAGCAAGCGATATCAGACAACTGATGGCAGAGGTGGCTGACACTGTGGAGAAGCTTCACGGGGTGCGCTTACAGCCGGAAGTGCGAATGATCGGAGAATTTTTATAAGGATGTTTTTAACAACTCCCTTCGGCGAAAGGCCGGTAGGGAGTTATTTTATGAACAAGCTATCTGTTAAAGGCGCAAAAAAATTAAAAGGCTCGGTTCATGTGCACGGGGCAAAAAATGCCGTTTTACCAATTTTAGCGGCAACTTTATTAACAGAAGGGGAGGTTGTTTTAGATAATGTTCCGCAGCTAAGTGATGTTGATGTTTTTTGTCAAATTCTGCGTAGTATGGGAGTTAAAATAAACAGGGAGGGCGCGGTTATTACTATTTGTGCTGATTCCCTGCATTTTCAGGCTGACCCCGACTCCGCATTAAGCCGGCGTTTGCGCGCCTCTAACTTGCTATTGGGGCCGCTGTTGGCTAGAGCGGGCAAGGCGAGGCTGGTTTTTCCGGGGGGTTGTGCAATAGGCTCTAGGCCAATGGATTATCATATTAAAGCCCTGGAGGCTATGGGGGCCCGGGTTTTTTTGACGGATGGCTGTATAGAGGCTGCTTGCAATGGCCTTTACGGAGCAGAAATTTATTTTGATTTTCCCAGCGTAGGCGCAACGGAAAACGCTTTATTGGCTGCGGTGCTGGCTTGCGGGGACAGCGTTATCAAAAATGCAGCCCGAGAACCGGAGGTCGTAGATTTAGCTCGTTTTTTGCAGGCTTGCGGTGCTGATATTCGCGGGGCGGGAACAGATACTATCTATATTAAAGGCGTTAAAGCGTTATTCGGCTGTAATCATAAAGTTATGTCTGACCGCATAGAAGCGGGCACTCTTTTATGTGCGGCGGCAATTACGGGCGGCGATATTTTATTGAGCGGTTATGATGGAGGCTGTCTGGCTGCTTTGCTGCACAAGCTGGGCGATTGCGGCTGTTCGCTTAGCCAGACGGCTCAGGGCTTGC
>JAQVWQ010000081.1 GCA_028709615.1 Clostridia bacterium
CACTGATTATGGCAATAATCACTAAAACGACAATCAGCTCAATCAAGGTCATACCTTTTCGGTTTTTTATAACCAAAAATAATCTCATATTGCTATATTCCTTATTTTTTATTCATTTCCTGCCTAATGTACCATATTTACTCGCTAACCCAGTTTTTTGCCCTTTCCACAGCCTTGAACCAAAGCTGATAATTAGCATTGCGCTGCTCATTTGACATTTTTGGTTCAAAGACCCTGCCGTATTGGTATATTGCTTTTAATTCGGCTTGATTATGCCAAAATCCGCAGGCCAAGCCCGCTAATGCCGCTGCGCCAAAAGCTGTGGCCTCGGTATTTTTTGCTCTTTTAACGGGGACATCAAGCATATCAGCCTGAAATTGCATTAAAAAATCACTGCCCGTAACGCCCCCGTCAACCTTTAATTCGCTTAAAGAAATTCCGCTGTCTTTTTGCATAGCCCTGATTAAATCGCAGCTTTGATAAACAATGCTTTCTAAGGCAGCTCGTACAATATGCGCTTTGGCAGTGCCGCGAGTAATACCCAAAAGCGTACCACGGGCATACATATCCCAATGGGGTGCTCCCAGCCCGGTAAAAGCCGGCACAAACACAACACCGCCGCAATCCTTAACAGTAGCAGTCAGGGTATCGCAATCTTGCGGACCGTTTATAATACCCAAGCCCTCCTGCAGCCATTTGATTGCCGAGCCCGCATTAAAAACGCTGCCCTCCAAAGCGTATTCAACCTCGCCGCTTTTCAATCCCCAAGCGATAGTAGTTAAAAGCCTGTTTTTTGAGGCCGTTTTTTTGCTTCCTGTATTCATCAAGGCAAAACAACCTGTACCGTAGGTGTTTTTCACCTCTCCCGCTGTAAAACAGCATTGACCGAACAAAGCCGCCTGCTGATCGCCGGCTACTCCGTAAATCGGTACGCCGCATAAGGCCTCCATACCACTGATTTTTGCCGATACGGTTCCAAAATATCCCGAAGAAGGCAAAACCTGCGGCAAAAGGCTCTCGGCTATGCCTAATTCCTCCAGAATTTTTTTATCCCAGCTTAAGCTGTGTATATTATAAAGCATTGTCCTTGAGGCATTAGAATAATCGGTTGCGTGGGTTTTGCCCTCGGTCAACTTCCACAAGAGCCAGCTGTCAACAGTACCAAATGCTAATTCTCCCCGCTCGGCACGCGTTTTTGCACCTTTAACATGATCCAAAATCCATTTGATTTTGGTCGAGCTGAAATAAGCATCAATCGGCAATCCCGTTGCCTGAATGACATAATCTGCAAAATCGCTCTCCTTTAAAGCAAGGCAGGTCGAAGCTGTACGGCGGCACTGCCAAACAATAGCGTTATAAACCGGTTTACCGCTTTGCCGATCCCAAATAACTGCCGTTTCCCGCTGGTTGGCAATTGCTATGGCGGCAATATCCTCAAGCCTGGCAGCAGAGTTCTGTAAAACCTCACAAATAGCCTCGCTCTGCGATTGCCATATATCCTCGGGCCGATGCTCTACCCAACCGGCCTGGGGATAGATTTGTTTAAAGGGCTTTTGCGACAAAAAACAGGTATTACCCTGTTTGTCAAAAAGAATTGCCCTTGAGCTGGTTGTGCCCTGATCTAAGGCTAATATAAAGCGAGACATTTTTCAATCCTCCGTCTTGATATTAAGATGATGAAAAATCCAATTTAGTATAAAATTATATGCTTCCTGCGGATTAAGCTCATTATGCACCTCATGACGGCAATAATCGAACAATTTATACTTTACCTGTGTATGCCCATGATTATCCAAAGCGTCAACTACTTCTAAGATGCCGTTGCCGCAATTACCCACAGGATCGGCCGTACCGCCGTAAATTAAAATCGGCAGATCAGGCACTGCCCCCGCCCATTCCGTAGTTTGTAAATATTGCAAGGCCAAAAACAGATTCAAAAATCCGCCCGCCGTAAAACAAAACCCGCAAAAAGGATCCTCAATGTATTTATCCACCTGTTTAGTATCGCGGGAAAGCCAGTCAAATTCCGTTCTGGCCGGTTTAAAATGCTTATTGTAAGCACCAAAGCTCAAATGGTTAAGCAAGCGTGAAGGGGCTTTTGCGCCACGCAAGCGAACTTCTGCTTTTGCCAGCCTCAGAGCCGCACCCAGCTGCTTATTGGTACCGGCCGTCCCGGACCAAATAAAGCCGGCAAAAGCTTCGTCATTATATTTGGCGGCAATATAGCGGGACATAAACGAACCCATGGAATGACCGAATAAAAAATAAGGTAAATCAGCAAAATTTTTTTGCATAATATGCTTTAATTGCAAATGATCGGCGGCGGCAAGTTCCCAGCCGTTTTTTTCGTTAATATATCCCAAAACCTGATCTTTACCAACACTTTTACCGTGCCCCGGCCAATCAATACCGCAAACAGCAATATTGTTTTCAGCCAAAAAAACGGCCATTTGCTCGTAACGGCTGATGTGCTCGGCCATGCCGTGGCAAATCTGTATTACACAGCAAGGCTGCTCAGGCAGCCAGAAACGCGCATAAATACGCCCTATTTTATCTTTTGAGTCAAAAAATAACTCCTCTTTTTTTATTACCATAGTACCAACCCCCTTGCTTAATTATAGCAGAGTAAAGAAAAAATTACTACCAATAAATATTTTAATAAATTTTTCAATTTTTGGGAACTTTTACCTTCAGTATTTAGCCTATATAGTATGTAGGATTATGCTTAAAACAACAAATTGGGAGGATTTCTTATGAAAAAATCGCTTACCCTGCTTTTAATCTTGATTGTGGCCTTTTCTTTATCATCTTCTGCCTTAGCCGCGGATCAGATCAATATCGATACCGTTTCCACAGCGCAAAACGGTACTCTTAATTCCCCTTACAACGGGACAACAATCAATTATAAAAACAATACCATTACCATTACGGGCACCATCCCGGCCAACATAATTGAGGTTGCCGACCCCGCCGTAACCTTATCGGGAACAAATACAACCTATACATTAAACACCAGCCTGGGCAGTCTGCAGCAAAACAACAGCTCCGGCACCTTTACCTTATACACCACGGCCGAAGCTGTTAAAAACCAATCTATTTTACTTAATTTAAGCAAAACCACAGTTACATATAATAACGGAGAAATTGAAATCAAAAGCACCGTCAACAACGCCGCCACACTTGATTTAAGTTTTGCCGTTGCCGCCAACCCTGTTTTAACCAGTATGCCGACAGCAATATCCAGCGGCGCAGATAGCTTGACTGTTACACAAAGCGGCAATGATTATTATTGCCGCCTGCCATTTGACTGCAACCCGGCAAATACAATTACCTTTGGAGCAACGGTAGCTCATCCGCTTGTTGCAACCGTTAATCCGACCAGCTTGCTTGCCAGCCAAATTACAGCTAATCCGTTTCCTGTGTCGATTACCGTAACTAACGAAAACAATGAAAGCAACTACTATAATTTTTATATTTCCAAAGGCAATCCCCCATCTAATAATGCCAACTTAAGCAAATTTGAAGTGAAGAACGGCTCAACCGTTATCGGCTCTGCTACAACACTTTCAACCAGCAGCACCGCTCCAACTTTAATCACCGTACCTTATGCCAACAGAAATGCCGCCTTAAGCTTATCCGCCGATGCCTCTGATACAAAAGCGAAATCCCTTACCGTTAACCCCAACAGCGTAACCTTAAATACGGCGGGGCAAAAAAGCGCCTTAATCACTGTCAGCATTACGGCAGAAGACAATACAACAATAACAAATTACTATGCACAAATCTGTCTGGCCACTCAGAATACCGAAAGCAGATTATCTTTATTAAATGTAAAAGGCGGCTCAACTACCCTAAAATCCTGCTTTAACAGTCTGACTGCGACCAGCAACCATTCGGTAAATATTCCCTACGAATATACGGCAATTACCATCAACCACACAGTGCCGCAAGGAGCAACTATCCGTGCTTCTGTTGTCAGCAACGCGACCTATGTTTCAAGTCTTTCAACTAACGCCTCACAAACTCAAACAACACTTAACTTTAACACGGGCAAAGTCAACGGCCTACAATCTGTAATCCGCTTAATCGTAACCGCGGAAAACGGTGCACAAAGCACATATAATATTACTTTAATCCGCTCTGCGGCCACCGCAACCTCACTCTCAAATATTTACATAAAAAATCAGGCAACAAGCAGCACCAGCAGCTCGTACCGTTATACGCTAAGCCCTTCCTTCTCATCAACACGCTACTCATACAGCATTTCTGTACCGGAAGATGAAAATTATATCTATATTTATCCAACAACACCCTCAGGTGTTTCGACAGAATTAACAGGCGGTAACGGCATCAGATACTATGAAGATTATTACCGTGTAACCTTAAATTCGGGCAGCAACACAATCAAGATCAAATGCACGGCTTCAGGAGCATCCGCGACTACTTATACTGTTTCTGTGGAACGAAGCTATAATGTTGTCCGTAACGCTTCTTTAACCAGTCTTTATGTGCGCCAGGGGCAGTCTTCTTCATCAACTGTCAATACTCTTTCCCCCTCGTTTGTTTATAATCAGTTAGAATATGATGCCAAAACTGTCAGCAGGCAAACCGAGGCCTTCATTTTCCTGAGCACTTACAAAAGCGGCGCTGCCGTTTCTGTTTCCGGCGCCTCTTTGGTTTCGGAGGGCATTTATCGCGTCAATTTCAATTCGGGAGCAAGCAAAACCGTCACTATTCGCGTAAAATACGGCTCCGATACAACAACCTATACCGTTAATCTGGGCTTGAACAATACCAAAGCTAAAATTGCCAATCTTTATGTGGCTTCATCCGAAAGCACCTCAAGCTCCAGACAATATAAGCTTTACCCCGCCTTTTCTCCTGACCATAACGAATATATTGCCGTTATACCTTATCAAAGCTCGCGTGCTACCGTTAACCTCATGGCAAAGCTGAATGATGCGGACGACATTCTGACAATTGACAACCAAAGCCTTGATTCTTACGACTGGACCTACACAACTGTTTCGGCCGGTGACAGTAAAACCGTGTCATTTAAAGTAATAGACGGCAACAATACCAATACTTATCAAGTAACATTAGTTCACGCGGCAAAAAATGCCGACAACGACGCCACGCTTGACAGCCTTTCGCTGCGCACAAGCAGCAGTTCGTCTTCGGCAATTGCCTTATCCCCTAACTTTTCTGCCAATGGTACCTCATATTCGGCCTCTGTTGACAGCACAACAAAACATCTGCGCGTTTACACCACCCCTGAAGATGTTTACGCCTATGTAATGATTAACGACATTCCAACAACATCTTCCTATACTACTATCGACTTAGCGGAAGGTACTAATACGATCAAGGTTCTTGTCATTGCCGCTGATTGCGAGCACACAAAAACCTACACCATTACCGTTACCCGCGATAAAACTTTATCTGAAGTTTATCTTTCAGGTTTATTGGCGCAAACAGACGGCAATAAGGCTTTAACCCTCTCGCCTGCCTTTAGCGAAAAAACATTGGTTTATTCGGCCAATGTAAACGAGAAAGTTAATTCGGTAAAATTTATGCCTGTTGTAGCCAATTCCACATACAGCATACGCATTCAAGGAACAAACAAACAACCAAATATGTGGACCAATACCTATACTCTTAAAAACGGCTTAAATACCTTTTTAATTGTGGTTACAGACAGCACGGGTTTATCCAGCTCAAACTATACTGTTAATATTACCAAAAGAGGGCCTGTTAAAGCGACGGTCAGCTACCAAA
>JAQVWQ010000082.1 GCA_028709615.1 Clostridia bacterium
GAGGTTTAAGAGAGTGGCTGATAACGCCATGGAAATATTGCTTTGAGGATCGTAAACATTAGCCATACCGACGCCCAGCTGAAGATCCATGAAGCTGCCGGCTACTTGCAGGGACGAGAGAAATATCTGCATAATAAAACCAACCGCGAAACCGACGAGCAGCTCTTTGCCGCAAATCAACATAAAGGTAAGCGCATTTCCGGCCTGTACCGTAGTATTCGGCGGTAAAAAACCCATTAGGATCACCGTAGTAAAGAAGGCGAAGCCCATTTTAATAATCACCGGAATATTTTTGCGGCCAAAAAAAGGATTAAAGATCAGCATTCCCGCCATTCTGGTAAAAATAGCCAGGAAAACCATATAATTGCTGTAAAGCAAATCCCACATCCGCTTTGTCCTCTCCGGTTATTTTGTTAAAAGGAGTTGATATGCTGGAAAATATTTTCTGTAAAATTGATCATAACTCTGATAATCCAGGAACCGAGCACCACCAGAATAATTCCGGTTGCGATGATTTTTGGCACAAACACGATGTTTTGCTCATGAATTTGCGTCGCCGCCTGAAAAACCGCGATAATGATCCCAATTAGCAGACTGATCACCAAAAACGGGGACGCTATCGCCAGCCCGGTCATGACCGCTTCTCTTCCTATTACTAATACATCTGACGCCGACATAAGCCCTTCTCTTTTCTTGATTTAGATATTTTAATTGAAGCTCAGAATCAAGGATTTGACAATCAAGCCCCAGCCATCTACCAATACAAAAAGCATGATCTTAAAGGGCAGGGAAATCATCGACGGCGGCAGCATGACCATTCCCATGGACATCAGCACGCTGGCCACCACCATATCAATAATCAGAAACGGTAAAAAAATCATAAAGCCGATGGTAAAAGCTCTTTTCATTTCACTGGTGATAAAAGCTGCGATCACCACATTGGTTTTGATATCGCTGATATTTTCAAGCCGTCCCGCCTCTTCATCCCGGGAAAGATTGAGGAATAACCTTAAATCCTCATTATTGGTTTGTTTGAGCATGAATTCCCGGAGCGGATCTACCGCTTTTTCCAATGCTACTTTTTGCGAAATAGCACCATTGGTATAAGGCTCATAGGCCTGTGTATTAATTTCGTTGATTACCGGTTGCATAATAAAGAGAGTCAAAAATAAGGCCAGTCCGATTAAAACCTGATTAGGAGGTGTCTGTTGCAAGCCCAAAGCGTTTCTGACGAAAGACAGTACGATAATGACCCTGGTAAAAGAAGTCATCATGATCATAATCGATGGCAAAAGGGTTATGACGGTAATGAGAAAGAGGATTTCCAAAGTGTCTGAGTTATTGGAACCGTCTCCGCCGATATCAAGAGAAATGGCAGGAAAAATAGTATCGGTTCTATCGGCATAGGCAGCGGTGGAACAACACAGTAAAAGTATTATGATTAAAATTAGGACAAATGTAATTCTTCTTCTCATATTACCCGTCCGTTCTTTTTTCGTTCTTATCACCTTTGGTCGGGAAGTGAAAAATTTGATATTTTTTCAGGCTATCACCCAGAAGCGCGGAGAAATCTTGTTTGGACGGGTTATTAATTTCCACAAGCTCATTCTCCTCAAATTCGCATACCATGTTGATGCTCTTGCCCGTAACCCCTAAAAGATAGACTTTTTGATTAACGGTAAGCAATATTAAAGCTTTATCCTGTCCCAGGGCAACTCGCTCAATGACCTTCAAATAGCGGCCGCTGTTCATTTTGCTATATTTTTGAGCTATCAGCCTGGTACCCAAATACGCCAATAAAATGACAAAAAGCACACCAATCAACGGTCCTATTAGCGAAACAAACTCATTATTCATGATCTCACGCTCCTGCCGCGCTGTTTTGCGCCTTTTGCCCGACTGATACAAGCAATGTTTTAATCGTATAAGCTGCCTGAAAAGCCCTTGTTGTTGAGGATTTCTACAATTCTGACGCCAAAATTATCGTCAATCACTACAACATCGCCTTTAGCGATCAATTGGCCGTTGACGATCACATCCACCGGATCCCCGGCCTGCTTATCCAATTCGACAATCGAGCCGGGACGAACATCAAGAACATTTTTTACCGACATTTTAGCTTTGCCGATCTCTACCGATACCTCCAGCGGCACCCCTAAAATGAGGTTAAAATTATCATGCTGCGCTTCCTCTTCTTCTTCATTGGCTTTGTCGTCCTCAAATACCTGAAACTTTAACGGCGTTACGCTGACCTGAGCGGCTTTCGGCGGTTCGTTAGTATTTTTTTGTTGGTGTTCTTTTTTTATTTTTTCTTTATTGGTGTCGGCTTTTTTTGCCTCGGCCCTATTTATTTCGTCTTCTTTTAGGGTTTGTTTGACCGGCGCAGGTGGGGATTTGGGCTCTGCCTCAACAGCCTTAGCTACCGGGGCTTCCTCAATTTCATCAAAACTAAGGGCGCTTTTGACCAGGACTTTGGTGAATTCAATTGGCATTATAGTAAGAAATTCACTGCTTAATAAGTCTTCAACCTCCAAAGAAAAACAGACTCTGACAATTTTTTCTTCCGAAGCATTGCTGATCTCTTGCATTTTATTTTCAGTATCAAACAGCTTGGGCGTGGAAATCTCGATCCTTTTACCTAAAAAACTGGATAAGGCCGTACTGGATGCACCCATCATTTGATTCATAATTTCGCTGACGGCACTGATATGAATCTCATCCAACTCGCAGCCGTCTTCGTCTTCATCCATTTCTTCCAGCAGCAAATTGACGATGGCTTTAATATCCCGGCACTTCATTACGAGCAAATTATTGCCGCTGAGACCCACAACATATTCTATTTCGATGCCAATAGCCGGTTCCAGATTATGCAGGCTCAACTCCGACGATTTTATTACCTTTACATTCGGGGTAGTGATGTTGACCTTTCTGCCTAACATGGTAGATATCGCGGTAGCCGCCGACCCCATGCTGATATTCAGGATCTCGCCGATCGTGTCTGCCTCTATACTGCTCAGGGACAACACCGTATTATCGTCCGGTATTTCGATTGTTTGGCTCATCATTTCATTATCCATTATAAACTGCCCCTTTTTTGCATAACTTTATTTACTTTAATGGCTTTTTTATTCTTTTTTATCCCCGGAGTTCCATAAAACCATGTCTCTACTCCGTTAATATTTAGCTTAATGTTACTTCCTACATCAAGGTCAAATTTGATGACATCGCCAATTTGTAAATTAATAATCTCTCGGAGTGAAAGAACAGTTTCTCCTAAAATTGCGGTGACTTCCAAAGGAGCGGCCTTGACGCCTGTAATAAGCATGTCCTTGATAAGCTCTTCCTTAGTACTGTCTATTACCCTTTTTGAACTGTATTTGTTTCGATTGAGCGTATTGATAACCGGCTCAATGTTAATACACGGGATACAGACATTGATGCTGCCCTTGGCATTGCCGATCGTCACCTCCATCACGATAATCACTACAATTTCGTCCATGGCGATCGATTGAATCAGGCGGGCATTGGTCTCAATCAATTTAAGCTGAGCATCAGTTTTGATCAACCCAGACCAGGCTTCTTTGGTAAAAAAAGCGATCTGCTTTAAAATCCGCTCCATTAAGGATATTTCGATATCACTGAATTCCCTTTCCGGAATCAGCGGGTCTTCACGGCTGCCCGCACCCAGACTCCGTTCAATCAGGTTATAGGTAATGGAGTTTGATATATCGACTAAAATAATCCCTTCGGGAGAGTTCATTTCGATTACACCGATCAAAACCGTATCGGGGAGAGCATTATTATATTCATAATAATGCAGCTCTTCAATGGAGATGACATTGATCTGCGTATAAGAGCGCAAAATGCCGGAAAAATACGAGGCCAGCTGTCTGGCAAAATTTTCATAGATGCCCATGATAATTTTAATTTGTTCCTTGGTCAATTTTTTAGGTGTTTTAAAATTATAATCACGGATCTTGTTTTTGCCGGGCGTGGGCTGCGCAGCCGGTTCAACGGCCTCGTTACCGGATATCAGGCTGTTCAGCAATTCATTGATTTCGTTTTGTGATAAGATATCAGGAATATCGGGCACCCCCTTTCTTTAACAGTCATTTCCCGTTATTATTCCTGTGGTGTAACCATGGCTGTCTCAATGGTATGCAAATTAATGCTTTGGTAATAAGTCAAGCATTTTTCGCAAACCTCCGACACTGTTTCCAAACAATAATATTTTTTTCCGCTCAAAGTCGTAATTAAAGTATCGGGAGTATTCTCGACAATTTCAATCAGATGGGGATTGATATAGAATCTTTCATAGTTCATTTTAGTTAATTCGATCATTGTGGCTCCTTAATCTAAACGAGGGGGAGGAGGGCCGTTACCGGCCCTCCCGGTTCTAATTAATCCTTATCTCTTTAAATTAATAAGATCCTGTAAGATTTCATCGGAGGTGGTAATAACGCGTGAGTTGGCTTGGAAACCTCTCTCGGCTATGATCATATTGGTCAGCTGCTGTGAAAGATCGACATTGGACTGTTCCAGACCGCCGGTGATCAAGGTTCCGGCAATCGTGCTGCCCGGATTGGAGATCATAGGGGCGCCGGAGCTGCCGGTTGCGCCCATGTATAAGGATCCTTCCTGAGAAAGTCCGTCGGGGTTTGCGAAAGAGGCCATAAAGATCCGTCCCAGTGTCTGTACTGTCCCGGTGTTATCCACACCGGTAATCGTACCGTTGTTGCCGATGGAAATACTGGAGTTGCTTCCTAAGTTTACCTTAATCGGAGCCAGAGCGGATAAGGCGATTCCGCTCGGATTAGCCGGATCAAAGGTTAAAGTCGGAGCGCCGTTTTCGCCCATAATAAAATTACCTTTGGCATCGATCAGATTGCCTTGATCGTCAAACTTTAGATTACCGACTCTGGTATATTTGATAGCGCCGGTTGAATCTTTAACGATAAAGTAGCCCTCACCGGAAACATAAAGGTCGGTAAGCTTGTCCGTTTGGCTGTAGTTGCCCGGGGTATTCAGCACATCTATGGTAGAAATAGTTGTGCCGGAACCGATCTGAGAGGGATTGATGCCGCCGGTGGTGGCGGTAGCGCCGCTGGCCGCTGATAGGGTTTGATAATATACATCGGTAAAAACTACCCGGCTCGATTTAAACCCGACTGTATTGACATTAGCAACATTATTGGCGATCACATCCAGCATCGTTTGATGGCTGCGTAATCCTGATACTCCGGAAGACATTGATTTTAACATTTGATTACCCCCTTATTTTTTTTGGGTGCCGCTTGCGCTTTTACTTCGGAAAAGCGCCTAGCTTCCTTAAGAAGGTCCGGCTAGATGATAACGGCTCCGTCTATTTGTGTAAAGACATTTTCTTTCAGATCATCACCGCTGATCACGGTGATTACAACATTATTTTTGGTATTGATAATAAAAGCCTCTTTTCCCGTTAGAACCAGGGTGTTGTCCACTCCTTTTTCCTCGGCCTTCCTGACCGCCTGATGTAACTTTGTAAGCTCGGCACCGGAAAGCTCTATCTCTCGCTGTTCCAACCTCTGCTGCGCATGCTTGGAAAACTGCAGCTCGCTGGCTGCCATCTTCTGTTGGAGCAAATTTGCAAATGACACCTTATCAGTATCGGCAGCAGCGGCGGAATGATTTGTGGTTGAGCTTTGATCCTTAAAGGTCTTGAGGACTTCTGCATACTTAAACAGCGAATCTTCTATCCGCATAAAATCAACTCCTTAAGTGC
>JAQVWQ010000083.1 GCA_028709615.1 Clostridia bacterium
AGCTTCCCGAGCCGGGCGAGGGGGATGTTCTTATTGATTTGGCCGTCGATTGCGGTGAGGACAGTGCCTTGCGCGAGCAGGTGGTTAGCTTGCGTAACTCCCGTGAGGAGCAAACTGATGCCGCTGCCGCTAAAATTGCCGAGGCTAAGCGGATTCATGACCGCTTGGAAAGCTTTTACAGCAAAGCCATGGATTTTGATGCGGTCGATTTAACTTCTGGCAAGCTCTTTAACCGTATTTTGGCTATTGCAGCCGAAAAACTTAAATAAAATGTTGTAAAAACAACATACAAAAAACGGCATTTGGGTTATAATATCCTTAAAAATCGCAGGAGGTGTTATTATGACAAAACTGCCGTTTGACGAGAGCCGTCCCAAGCACGGCAAAATGGTGCTGGATGAGGAGAGAATACTGGAGATTTTGCGCGATGCGCATTGGGGAACCTTAGCTACCGTATCAGCCGATGGTGAGCCTCACGGTGTTCCCGTCGGCTTTGCGTATGATGAAGATAAAGGCTGCTTTTATTTCCATACGGCCAATAAGGGGGTTAAAATTGATAATATTAAGCGCGACAGCCGGGTTTGTTTCAGTATTGTCGGCAGCGCTGAATTGGTTACGGCTAGATTTGCCGCTCAATACGAAAGCGTGGTTATTTACGGAAATATGCAAAAAATCGAAGACCGTCAGGAAGCCTTTGATGCTGCCTTGTTTTATTGCAACAAATTTGCACCCAAGCTGACAGCCGCGCAGGATGTCGCCGATATGGCTGTTTTGATGGAAAAGGGCTTTGAGTATATGGCTATGTATAAGCTGACACCGACACATATCGGCGGCAAATGCCGTAAGGTGTTGGCCAAAGATTAAGATTTGCTGTTTACAAAACAAGCTGAGTTTGTTAAAATTAAGACAATTTCTGCTGAGTATTTAGATAAAGGAGATTGTTTATGGATAACAAATTATGGGAAAAGGCCGCCGCTTTTCATGGTCACAAATGTCCCGGTTTGGCTATCGGCGTGAGGATTTGTCAGGCGGCGGCCAAGCATCTAATAATCGAGCCTGCTTTTGATGAGGAGCTGGTCTGTGTGGCCGAAAATGATTCTTGCAGTGCGGATGCCGTTCAAGCGATTTTCTCCTGTACCTTTGGCAAGGGAAATTTAATTTACCATCCTACGGGCAAGCAGGCCTTTAGTTTTTACAAGCGGCAAACAGGCGAGTCGGCGCGTTTTGTTTTTAGCGGTGAGGCGGGCGCTATGGGCAGGGATGAATATCTGAATTATATTTTGACCGCTCCGCTTGAAAAACTGATAGAGGTAAAAAAAACTACTTTGGCACTGCCCGAAAAAGCCAGGATCTTTCGGCCTGCAACTTGCCAAAGTTGCGGCGAAGTGACCGCCGAATATTATATTCGAATACAGGAAGGTAAAATGCTTTGTCCTGATTGTTTTAATGAATACGACAGATAAATTTTTTGATTAAAGCGGCTAAGAAAAATATTGTTTTCTTAGCCGCTTTGTGATATAATCTGTAAAATACGCCATAGTAAAGGAGGTTTTTTATATGGCAACCACTCCCTTAAGTCCCGAATTGCTGGAGGTCGCTTCGCGTATTAAGGAGCTGCGCCAAATCTGCGAGGTCGAGCCGGATTTTATGGCCGAAAACCTGCATATTTCTTTGCGGCAATACCTTGATTACGAGGAAGGCCGTGACGATATCCCGATCAGTACCATTTACTCGATCGCCAAAATTTTAAAAACGGACTCCACCACTCTCTTAACCGGCGAGGGCGCCCGTATGGTAGATTATACCGTGGTTCGCAACGGCAACGGCATTTCTATTGAACGCTACCCCGGGTACAGCTTTTCTTCGCTGGCCATTAACTTTATCGGCCGCGATATGGATCCGATGATTGTCACTTTGGCTGCCAAGGACGGCCTGCCTGATTTGGTAACCCACGGCGGACAGGAATTCAACTATGTGCTGGAAGGCACCGTCGTGGTGGTTATCGGCGAAAAAGAGCTGGTTTTAAACGAGGGCGACAGCGTTTATTTTAATCCTGCCCTGCCCCACGGACAATATGCCAAAACCGCTTTAGCCAAATTTTTAACAGTTATTAATGAATGAGAGTGGATATTATGAACAGTCAAGATTTTTTATTAAAAAAATACCTACCTCGTATCGAATTCGCTTCTTACGAGGATTTTAAGGCAAACTACTCTGTGATCGTGCCCGAGGATTTTAACTTCGGTTACGATGTCGTTGACGCTTGGGCCGAGGCCTTCCCCGAAAAAAAGGCGCTTTATTATCTTAACGACCATGGCGTTAAAAAAGAATTTACCTTTACCGATTTAAAAAACCTCTCCGATCGGGCGGCCAATGTTTTAAGCTCTTTTGGTGTAAAAAAGGGCGACCGTGTAATGATGATGCTGCGTCAGCGTCCCGAGGTTTGGATTTCGATGGTGGCTTTACATAAAATGGGAGCTATCGTCATTCCCGCTACCTTTCAGCTAACGCCCAAGGATATTGTCTATCGCTGTCAGGTGGCGCGCGTTAAGTATATTATCGCCGCCGACGAGGAGCAGATATTGGAGCACATTGGGCTGGCTCGTCCCGGGTGTCCAACCCTGCAGGGTGTTTTTAAGGTTGGGGACAACCCTGTTTGCGACGGGTTTTATCATGATTACCGCAAGCTGATCGCCGCCGCCTCTGAGCAATGGCAGCGCGTGCCGACCACCATAGCCGAGCCGATGCTGATTTATTTTTCTTCCGGCACAACAGGGATGCCCAAAATGGTGCTGCACAAGCAAGATTATCCTTTGGGCCATATAGTTACGGCCAAATATTGGCATCAAGTCGAGGATAACGGCCGTCATCTGACTGCCTGCGACTCCGGCTGGGCCAAGTTTGCCTGGGGCAAAATTTACGGCCAATGGCTGGCCGGTGCGGAAATTGTTGCTTACGACGACGATAAATTTGTGGCTGAACACCTGCTGCGCGTGGTTGCCGAAAGTAATTTAACAACCTTTTGCGCCCCGCCGACCATCTATCGTTTTTTAATTAAAGAGAACCTAAGAAAAGAGGATTTCGCCACGATTAAGCATTGCACTATCGCCGGCGAACCGCTCAATCCCGAGGTCTTTAACCGTTTTTATGAGCTGACGGGCTTAAAAGTCCACGAGGGCTTCGGTCAGTCGGAAACAAGCGTTTTAGTGGCCAATTTCGGCTGGGATAAAATTAAACCCGGTTCGATGGGCAAGGTTTCGCCGCTTTATGATATTGACATTGTCGATGAGAACGGCTGGCCTTGTGAGGACGGTACGGTCGGTTCTTTGGTGGTGCGTAATTTATCCAATTATCATCCGACGGGGCTCTTTTACGAGTATCTTGACGATCCCGAGGCCAACGCCAAGTCTTTCCGCAACGATTGGTACGATACGGGCGATACGGCCTGGCGCGACAGCGAGGGCTATTTATGGTTTGAAGGCCGCAACGACGATATTATTAAATGCTCCGGCTACCGGATCGGCCCCTTTGAGGTGGAAAGCGCGCTGATGACTCATCCTTCGGTGTTGGAATGTGCCATTACCGCCGCCCCCGATCCTGTGCGCGGGCAGGTTGTTAAAGCTACGGTTGTTCTGACTAAAGGCTATACGGCCTCTGAGGAATTGAAAAAAGAGCTGCAAACGCATGTTAAAAATGTCACCGCGCCTTATAAATATCCGCGTATAGTGGAGTTTGTGGAGGCACTGCCCAAAACCACCAGCGGCAAAATCAAGAGGGCGGATATCAGAAAGCAATAAAGAAAATCAGCTTAATATATTACGGCCGCCAAGCCGTTAAAATCAGCGGGCGTTGCAGTTAAGGGTCTAACAAGCCTTCTATTTGCACCGCCTTTGCTGTTTAACGGATTAAAGCCATATTTTTTAATTTATAATTTCGGGAGAGAAAGCCAATGAAACTAATTACCTTTGCCGGCCCGCCGTCGTCGGGCAAAACCTCGGTCATTTTGCAGTTGATTAAATGCTTAAAGGCAGAAGACAAAAAAGCCTGTGTGGTTAAATTTGATTGTTTAACCTCCTTTGACCACCTGCGTTATAAGGAAAACGGGGTGCCCGTGCAGATAGGCTTTTCCGATAAGGTTTGCCCCGACCATTATTTTGTGACGAATATTGAGGATGTCCATTACTGGGCTAAAAACAAGGGCTATGATTATCTGATTACGGAAAGCGCGGGCCTGTGCAGCCGTTGTTCTCCGCATATTAACGGGGTACTGGGCGTTTGCGTTATCGATACGCTCTCCGGTGTTGATACTCCGCGTAAGGTGGGGCCGATGCTCAAGGAGGCCGATTTGGTGGTCGTTACCAAGGGCGATATCGTATCTCAGGCCGAACGGGAGGTTTTTGCCTTTAATGTCCGTCAGGTCAACGCGCAGGCCAAGGTGATGTTTGTCAACGGCATTACGGGGCAGGGCGCTTTTATGCTCAGCAAGCATATTAAGGAGGCCGCCGAGCATCAGACCCTGCAGGGCAATACTCTGCGCTTTACCACGCCCTCTGCCGTTTGCTCTTACTGTTTGGGAGAAACGCGCATCGACCGTATTTTTGAAATGAATATGTCTAAAAGATTGGAGATTAAAGAATGAAAACAAAAGCCGATTTTTTAGCAGAAATAGAAACTAAACCCTTAGGTGAGCTGATCAAAGAATATCCGCTGGCAGAGGATTTTCTTTTGAATATGCGTTTTGACGATCTTCCACAAAATCTGCCCTTATATCAGGCAATTTTACCGCTAGATACCTCTCATCTGGCCGAATTCGGGCTGGGTAAAATTACGCTCTTAGACGAGCTGGCCGCTTTTTTGCAGATGTTTTTTGCCGAGGAGGAGAAACCTTTGCAGGTCGGCAGCATTACCGTTTGCGGTGGTTACGACAAGGACGGCGTTAAGGAGGATATCAAGCTGGAGATCCGCGCCGGTGAGATTATTTCCGTTGTCGGGCCGACGGGCAGCGGCAAAAGCCGCCTGTTGGGAGATATTGAATGTCTGGCGCAGGGCGATACGCCGACGGGCAGGCATATCCTGTTAGACGGCAAGGCCTTGAATGAGGAAGAGCGCTTTGAGCTGGGAGGCCGTTTGGTGGCTCAGCTGTCGCAGAATATGAATTTTGTGATGGATTTATCCGTAGAGGATTTTTTGCGCCTGCACGCCAAAAGCCGCCGCCGCCGCAATTTGGAAGAAGTGATCAGCCGCTGTTACAATTGCGCCAACGAGCTGGCGGGCGAACGCTTTGCCCGCACGACCAAGGTTACGCAGCTCTCGGGCGGGCAGTCGCGCGCTTTGATGATCGCCGATGTGGCTTTGATGAGTTCCTCGCCAATCGTGCTGGTAGATGAGATCGAAAACGCCGGTATCGACCGCCGCAAGGCTATTCGTTTGCTGGCTAAGGAGGATAAAATTATTTTTATCTCCACTCACGACCCCTTGCTGGCTCTCTCCGCCGACAAACGCATTGTCATTAAAAACGGGGCGATCACCCGCGTTATCACTACCGCTGAAGGCGAACGGGCGGCCTTGAGTCAGATTGCTGTCTTAGACGACAAATTGCAGAATATCCGCCGTCATTTGCGTTTAGGTGATATAATTGAGCAGGATTTAGCCGATTAGAGGTGAGAATTAATGGTGCATCTCGGCAACGATTGGGAC
>JAQVWQ010000013.1:0-14582 GCA_028709615.1 Clostridia bacterium
ATACTTAAACAACTGGCTTTGGCGCAAAATATCCTTAAACAGACTCGCGGCGAGGTGGCCTGCGCGCCCGAGCTTGAGCCGCATTTGGCGCAGCTTGACGAATATTCGGCGCAAATAGCGGCTCTTGATGATCCCGCCATTAGCTTAGAACGCTTGTGCGAGGGGCTGGGGCAGCTGAGCTTTACCGCCGCCTCCCGCAAAAAAGTGCCCGCGGAGCTGCAAGAGGACAAAAAAATGATTGCGGAGCGCTGCAAGCTTGTCAAAGAGCTTTTAAAGCCGCTGTCCGAGAGCTTTGGCCGCCGTCCCATGGCCTTAATGCTGGCCGATTTGCGTGAGCAGCAACCGCTGCTGCAAGCCCTTGTGCGGCTGGTAAGCAATTTCGGCAAAAATTATGCTGCCGCCAAACGCCGCAAAAGCCTTGTGGATTTTTCCGACATAGAGCATATGGCTCTGCAAATATTACAAGCCGGCGGCGGCGAGGAGTACCGCCAGCGTTTTGCTTATGTGCTGGTAGATGAGTATCAAGACATCAACGGGGTGCAGGAAAGCCTGATACAAGCCGTCAGCAGGGGCGATAATCTTTTTGTTGTCGGCGATGTCAAGCAGAGTATTTACCGCTTTCGCCTGGCCGACCCCGGTTTATTTATGGCTAAATTTAACGATTACGGGCAAGGCCAGGGCGGCTTGCGCATTGACCTGCAGGCCAATTTTCGCAGTACCGCTTCTGTTATTGATTGCGTAAACGGCCTTTTTGCCCTGCTGATGCGCGGCGGAGCCGCCGAGCTGGTTTATGATAATTCGGCAGCCTTGCAGGTAACTCGTCAAGAGCAAACACCAAGCGCCGAGCTGCTGATTTGCGACAGGGGCAGGCAAACAGAAGAGGGAACTGCCCTGCGCTCTGCTTTGGAGTACGAGGCCATGCTGGTGGCCGGCCAAATCCGCGAGCTGGTGACCGCGGGCGAATACGGCTACGGCGATATAGCCATTTTACTGCGTTCCCCCAAAAACCGTGCCGCCGTTTTTGCCGCCGCCCTGCGCAAGCTGTATATTCCCGTTTGCGGCGCAGACGACGATAACGCCGACAGCGGCGATAAAAGGCTCTTGATTGCTTACTTAAAAATTATTGATAACCCCTATCAGGACATTCCCTTGGCCGCCGTTTTGCTTTCGCCGCTGGTCGGCTTAACTGCCGACGAGCTTTTGGCCTTGCGCAGGGGCGGGACGGTTTTGTACGAGCAGCTTAAGCTGGCCGCCGTAGCCGAGCCGAACGGTAAAATCGCCCGCTTTTTGGCTGTCTTTAACAAGCGGCGGGCTTCGGAGCGCCGCCCCTCCGAGCTGTTGCGCGCCTTAGCCGAGCAGGACGGCTATTATCATTTAGCGGGGGCTTTGCCCGACGGCGGGCAGCGGCAAAAAAACATTGACGAGCTGCTGGCCTTAGCCGAGGAGTACGAAGAAAGCTCTTACGCGGGGCTTTATCGCTTTGTTTGCTATCTTGACGAGCTGGAAGCCGTTAAAAAGTCAACCAAAGACCAGGTCAAGGCCGGGGGCGGGGCGGTAAAAATCCTTTCTGTTCACAACTCCAAGGGCTTGGAGTTTCCCGTTGTTTTTGTATCGGCGCTGGGCGCTAAGTTTAACAAGCGCGATTTAGCGGCCGACTTGCTTTATCATAAGGATTTGGGGCTGGCTGCCCGCATTGTGCGGCGCGGGCAAAAAATAAAATATCCCTCTTTGGCTTTGGAAGCTCTGAAAATCAAGCTGGCAGGCGAGGATCTGGCCGAGGAATTGCGCATTTTGTATGTGGCCCTGACCCGCGCCCGCGACAGGCTCTTTTTAACGGCCTCCATCGACAATTTGCCCACCTCGCAAGAGCGCTGGCAGGCGCAGCCTTTATCTGAACAGGCCCTGCTTAACGACAGCCGCGCTATCGACTGGATCGGGCGGGCTCTTGTCTGTAATCCCCAATTAGCGCTTGTGCAAAAGTTCTTTACCCCCGCCGAGCTGGAGGTAAAATTCGCCGCCGCGCCTTTGCCGCCGCCAATACAGGAAACGGAATCTGTTTACGAAGCGGAAAATGCCGAGGTGCTGGCAGCGCTGAATTATCAATATCCGTTTGCGGCCGTTTGCGATTTTGCCGCCAAGTGGTCGGTATCGGATGCCGCCAAAAATTATGCGGCCGAAAACCCGCATAGAGCAAACGACAAAGCAGGCCAAAGCCTGCATAGGCAAGTGCCGCTGGTACCTCAGCTTACAGAGGATGAAGCAGCGGCGCCGCCAGCGCTTTCGCCAAGCGATTACGGTACGGCTTTTCATCGTCTTTTAGAGCTGCTGCTCAACGATCACGAGGTGTTAAACACAACCGGCTCTTGCCCGGTTAGCCAAATAGCGGAAAAAATAGCCGCTTGGCAGCAAAAGGGCCTTCTGCCCGCTAATTTGCCCGTTGAGATTATCGCCAATAAAGCAGCCGCCTTTTTGGCCGCGCCTTTAGGGCAAAGAGTTTGCCGTGCCGAGCAGATCGAGTGCGAATATAACTTTATCTATGCCCTCGATGCCGAGCGTGTCGGCGCGCAGGCCATTGGCCAAAAGGTGCTGCTGCAAGGCCTGGCCGACCTGCTCTTTTACGAGGGGGGTCGGTGGGTGCTGGTCGATTACAAAACAGGCGGCAAAAGCCTGACTGAAGCTGAGCTGCGCGCCAAATATCAAGCGCAGCTGGCCTTATACCGCGAGGCCATCGGCGCCATCTGGCAGACCGCGATCCCCGAGGCCTATATCTATATGCTTGACGATGGCAGGCTGATTGCTGTTTAAGCTCTGGGGCGCACCGCAATAAGCCTAATAAAACCGTCGGGCGGTAGGCTGATAAGCTTCGGCGGCCGTTGTTCGGGGCTTTGTGCGCCCGACGGTCGGGCTTTGATTGCCACGCAGGAAATAAATATTGCTTAGCGAATATTGTATAGCCGATAAATAATAGAAACAGAGGTAAATTTCTTGTTAGATAAGCTTAATCCCGAACAAAAAAAGGCAGTTACCGCAGGTGACGGTCAGGTTTTGATCATAGCGGGGGCAGGCAGCGGCAAAACCAGCGTTTTGGCGCACCGCGTCGCCTATTTGATCCGCGAAAAAAAAGCCGCACCCTGGCAAATACTGGCCTTAACTTTTACTAATAAAGCCGCGCGCGAAATGCGCCAAAGGATCGAAAATTTGTTAAACGAGCCGACGGGCGGCTTGTGGATGGGCACTTTTCACTCTATCTGCCTGCGCATTTTGCGTATGGAGGTCAAACATACTTCAATGCAGCCCGATTTTTTGGTTTATGACCAGGACGATTGCCGCAGCATCTGCAAAAAGCTGATTAAAGCCGCGGGTATTGAGGATAAAAAGCTGACTCCGCAAGCCCTGCTCAGCTTGATTAGCGATGCCAAAAACAAGCTGGTCAGCCCCGCGCAAATGCAATCTGATGCCGATAATCATTGGCACAGAACGATTGCTGCCTTATATAAAAGCTATCAGGAGCAGCTGCGTTTGAATAACGCGCTGGATTTTGACGACCTTTTAAGCCAAACCCAGCAGCTTTTGGCCGCCAATCAAGAGATTTGTTTAAAATACGCCAAGCGTTTTCGTTATATTTTGGTCGATGAGTATCAGGATACCAACCGCTGCCAGTACCAGCTGATCCGCCTGCTGGCGGGCGAGAACGGCAATTTGTTTGTGGTCGGCGATCCCGACCAGTCCATTTACGGCTGGCGCGGGGCGGATATCCGCAATATTTTGGATTTTGAAAAGGATTATCCTCAGGCTCAGGTGATCAAGCTGGTGCGTAATTACCGCTCGACAAAAACCATTCTTGACGCCGCCAATGCCTTAATTGCCAATAACAGTCAGCGCAAGCCCAAAGACCTGGTGACCGAGGCCGAATGTGGCGAAAAGCTGCTTTTTTATACGGCGGGTGACGACCGCGAGGAGGCAAATTTTATTTTGCGTAATATTTGCCGCTGGTCAGAGAAAGGCTATAAGTACAGCGATTGCGCCGTTTTGTACCGCACCCATGCCCAAAGCCGCCTTTTAGAAGAACAATGCTTGCGGCTCGGCGTTGCTTATCGGGTTTTTGGCGGGCAGCGCTTTTACGAGCGTATGGAAATCAAGGATTCCTTGGCTTATCTGCGCGTAGTCGCCAATCCCGCCGACGGCGAGAGTCTGACGCGCATTTATAACCGCCCCAAGCGCGGTTTGGGCGCAACTACCTGGGAAAAGCTGGCCGCCTTTGCCGCTTGTGAGCAAATTCCGCTGATGTCGGCTTTGGCTCGTTTGGGCGAAATAGACACGATTAACGACAAAACCAAAGCCAAGCTTTACGATTTGTACCAAAGCTTTGCCAAATGGCGCAAGCAGGCTCAGGAGGGCTTGCCGCTGACCGATTTATTGAATAATATCTGGCTGGATTCGGGCTATTTTGAGTCGATGAAAAGCGAGGCCGACGGCGAGGAGCGGGTTGCTAACCTAGAGCAGCTTTATAATATTGCCGATGATTTTGACAAAAACGGGGCAATAATAGAGCAGGACGAGGATCAGCCGCCGCTGATTATGTTTTTAAGTCAGCTGGCTTTAGCTACTGATTTTGACGATACGGCCTCGGTTGACAATTATTTGACTATGATGACTCTGCACGCCGCCAAGGGCTTGGAGTTTCCGATAGTTTTTATGGCCGGAATGGAAGAAAATCTTTTTCCCGGCCGCCGCAGCGGTTCAGAGGACGAAATGGAAGAAGAACGCCGTCTTTGTTATGTCGGTATGACCCGCGCCGAAAAAAAACTGGTGCTGACCGCCGCCGCCCGCCGTATGGTTTGGGGGCAGTACAACTACAATCAGCCTTCCCGTTTTATTAAAGAAATTCCTCAAGACCTGCTGCAGCTGGCGGGCCTTTCCGCCGAGGCTGTTAAGCCTGCAGAAACCACAACAAAGGATATATTTAAAACTAAAGCTCCCGCGCCGATCATCGGCGAAAAAACACGCTTTGTCCCGGGCGAGCTGCCTCGTCCCAACGCGGTCGGTTCAAGCGGTTTTAAGCTGGGGCAAAAGGTTGCACACAGTAAATTCGGTGTCGGTGTCATCGTTGCGGTTTCGGGTGTCGAGGGCGATCAGATCTTAAGGATCGCTTTCCCTAATTTAGGAATCAAAGAACTTTCGGAAAAGTACGCGCCCTTAAAAAAACTCTAACGATAGAGTTTTACTTTGCACTGTGGTTAATATAATACAAAGGAGCTTTTTATGGATTTTGCCTCTGCCCAAGAGCGTGTCAGCGAATTGACCGCTTTGCTTAACACCTATAACAAGGCTTATTATGAGCAGGATGCTCCCTTAGTGGCCGACAGCGAATACGACAAGCTGCTGCGTGAGCTAAGCGAGCTGGAGCAGCGCTTTCCCGAGCTGCTCAAAGAGGATTCGCCTACCCGCAGAGTCGGCGGCAGGGCTTTGCCCGCTTTTGCCTCCGTGCGCCACCCCGCTCCGCTGCTGTCGCTGGATAACGCTTTTGGCGAGGGCGAGCTGGCCGCCTTTTGCGAGCGATTACACAAAGCGGGGGTCAGCGAGCCTGAATTTATCGTCGAGCAAAAGCTGGACGGCTTGTCCTTATGCCTGCAATACACTAACGGCCAGCTGACCGCGGCCGCTACGCGCGGCGACGGCTATACGGGCGAAAGCGTACTGGCCAATGTCCGCACCATTAAATCAATCCCCCAACGCTTAAAAAAGCCTTTGCCCTTTTTGGCCGTCAGGGGAGAGGTCTTTTTGGCTAAAGAGGATTTTATTAAATTAAACGCCGAGCGAGCCGAAAGCGGCGAACCGCTTTTTGCCAACTGCCGCAACGCCGCGGCCGGTTCTTTGCGCCAGCTGGATGCCAAAATTACCGCCGAGCGCAATTTATCGGCCCTTTTTTACGAGCTGGTAGCGGTGGAGGGCGCGGTTTTTAATAAGCAAAATGAATTATTAGAATATCTGGCCGAGCAAGGCCTGCCCGTTAATTATCGGGATTATGATTTAAAAGACCTGCAAAATTCTTTTGAGCTTCAAAACCCAGAAGCTTTTTATGCTAAATCATATTGTTTAACAAAAAGCTATGATAAAATGCTTTCTTATATAAAATTTTGGCAAAGCGCCCGCTTTGCCTTGCCCTATGATACCGACGGCATGGTCGTCAAGCTCAATGATTTGGCTTTAAGCAGGCAGCTGGGCAGTACGGCCAAGTTTCCGCGCGGGGCGGTCGCCTACAAGTTTCCGCCCGAGGAGGCAGAAACGACGGTAACGGATATTATCGTCGGTGTGGGGCGTACGGGCGCGCTGACCCCGCTGGCTCTTTTGCAGCCCGTCTTGCTGGCCGGCAGCACAATTTCTAAGGCTACCCTGCACAATGCCGATAATGTCCGCGATAAGGACATCAAAATCGGCGACCGGGTTATTATCCGCAAAGCCGGCGAGGTGATCCCCGAGGTCGTACGCTCTTTGCCGAATGAGCGAACAGGAAATGAAAGGGATTTTATCATGCCCAATCGCTGTCCCGTTTGCGGCACGCCCTCCGTCCGCGTGGAAGGCGAGGCGGCTACCCGCTGCCCTAACGAGGATTGTCCCGCCCGCCGTATGGAGATGATTATTCACTTTGCGGGCAAAAAAATGATGGATATCGATGGCTTGGGCCCCGCCATTATCGAGCAGCTTTTAGCGCAAGGGCTGATTCGTGATGCCGCCGATTTGTATTATCTTAAAAAAGAAGATTTGGCCGCTCTGCCGCGCTTTGGCGAAAAAAGTGCCGATAACCTGCTGGCGGCTATCAATAAAAGCCGCACGCTGCCGCTTTCGCGCCTTCTGCACGCCCTCGGTATCCGCTTTGTCGGCGAAAAGGCGGCCAAGCTGATTGCCGCTCGTTTTGCTAAAATTGATGATATTTGGGCGGCGGATTTTGACGAACTGCGTAATATTGAAGGAATCGGTGAAAAAATTGCCCGCAGTATCAAGGATTACGGGGCAAACACGGCGAATATAAAATATTTGGACAGATTAAAAGCAGGCGGTGTCGCCCCTCAAACCGAACAGCTGACCTCAGGCGGTGTACTTTTTGGCAAAACCTTTGTTATCACAGGCACGCTGCCTTCCTTAAGCCGCGAGGAGGCCGCCGCGCTGATCGAAAAGGCGGGCGGCAAGGTTTCCGCTTCGGTCAGCAAAAAGACAAGCTATCTTTTGCTGGGTCAAAACCCCGGCAGCAAGGCCGATAAGGCGGCCGCTTTAAATATTTCCGCAATCAGTCAGGACGAATTGCAAAAAATGCTGGAGGAAGAATAAATGCACGAAACATCTTTAATGGAAAATATTTTAGCTACGGCCACCTCTACGCTGGCTCCTTACAATGTTAAGCGGGTCAACGAGGTTTCCGTTATTTACGGGCCGCTGGCCAATATCATTCCCTCGGCGCTGGAGTTTGCATATGAAGCTTTGTCAGAAAAAACCATTTTTGCCAAAGCCCGTTTTGTGATGCGCCGCGTGCCGATCGAGGCCGAGTGCTTAGACTGCAATAAAAGCTACGAGTCAGAACAAGTGCCTTTTAAATGCCCTTTTTGCGGCAGCAACCGTTTTAATATTACCGGAGGAACAGATGTTTATTTAGAAAGTATAGATTTTGACGACGACGATGAAATTTAGGGAGGCAGGACAATGAAAATCGACATTATGCAGGATATGATGAATACCAATTTGGCTTACGCGGCAGAAAATAAGGCCGCTTTCGCTGCCAACGGCATTTATGCAGTTAATGTTTTGGGTTCTCCGGGGGCGGGCAAAACCACTCTTTTAGAAACCACCTTTCATTATTTGCAAGGTAAGATTAAGTCGGCCGTTGTGGAAGGCGACCTGGCCACAGCCCGCGATGCGGCGCGTATAGCCGCCTGCGGCGTACCAGTTATCCAGATCAATACCGAGGGCGGCTGCCACTTAGACGCCAAAATGGTGGCCAAAACCTTAGGCGGCTTTGATTTGCCCAATATTGATTTAATGGTAATCGAAAATGTCGGTAATTTGGTTTGCCCCGCCGCTTACGATTTGGGCGAACACGAAAAAATCCTGGTTATGAGCTTAACCGAGGGCGGCGATAAGCCGGCCAAGTATCCCACCGCGTTTTTAGCCGCGGCAGCGGTCGTTTTAAATAAATTCGATTTACTGCCTTATATCGGCGTTGATGCCGAAAAGATGAAAAAAGAGATTTTGAGCATCAATCCGCAAATAAAAATTTTTGAAACCTCCTGCCGTGAGGGGCAGGTTTTTGGCGTAGATAAATTCGCCGAATATCTTTTGCAAAAAGCGGGTAAAAACAGTGCCAAAGCTTGAGCGTATAAAACTGCAAATCAGCGGCATAGTTCAGGGGGTGGGCTTCCGCCCCTTTGTTTATAAGCTGGGTCGTGAGCTGGGTTTAAACGGCTTTGTCTGCAATACGGCGGCGGGAGTGACCATTGAAGTCGAGGGCGATAAAAATTCTGTGGAAGAATTTTGCCGTTTGCTGCCTTTGCGTGCCCCCGAGCTGGCGCGTATCGATAAAATTGAGCGCCGGAGCCTGCCTTGTCTGGGGACTGACGGTTTTGTGATTATCAGTAGTAAAAGCGGCGAGGCGCAAACCTTGATTTCTCCCGATATGGGCATTTGCGACGAATGTCTGGCCGATATTTTCGATCCCGCCAACCGCCGCTATCGTTATGCCTTTACCAACTGCACCAACTGCGGGCCGCGCTTTACGATCAGCAAAAAGCTGCCCTACGACCGCCCCAATACCTCAATGGCCGAATTCAGCCTTTGTGCGGAGTGTGCGCGTGAATATTATGACCCCGATAACAGGCGTTTTCACGCCCAGCCCAATGCCTGCCCCGTTTGCGGGCCGCAGTTGACATTTTGCGACAATAAGGGGCAAATCATTGCCGGCGACCCGCTCAAAACAGCTCAAGAGGCTTTGCGCAACGGTCAAATCATCGCCGTCAAGGGCTTGGGCGGTTACCATTTGGTTTGCGATGCTCTCAATAACGAGGCGGTCGCCGTTTTGCGCGGGCGCAAGCTGCGTTACGGCAAGGCCTTTGCCTTAATGCTGCCCGATCTTGCCGCCGTCAAGCCTTATTGCGAGCTTAAAGAGGGCGAAGAGGCCCTGCTGGCCGACCGCCGCCGTCCGATCGTGCTTTTAAATAAAAAAAGCCCCTGCGCCATTGCCGAACAGGTAGCTCCTCATAACAAGCGGCTGGGCGTTATGCTGCCCTATACGCCGCTGCATTACCTTTTAATCGAGGGCTTTTCCGCGCTGGTGATGACCTCGGCCAACCTTTCCGATGAGCCGATAGCCTTTGAGGACGCCGACGCTCTGCGCCGCTTAGCTCCCTTAACGGACGGATTTTTGCTGCATAACCGCCGTATTGTCCGCCGTTGCGATGACAGCGTAACCCAGGTTGCCTTGGGGCGGCCGGCCTTGATCAGGCGCAGCCGCGGTTATGCGCCCGAACCCTTGGAGCTGCCTTTGGCCTGTTCTGAGCAAATTTTTGCCGCCGGCGCCGAGCAAAAAAACACCTTTTGTTTAACCAAGGGCAATCAAGCCTTTGTCAGCCAGCACCTGGGAGATTTGGAAAATTCCGCCGCCTTTGACAGCTACCTGCGCGAGCTGGGGTTTTTTAAACATATATTTGCCATTACCCCTACCTTGGCCGCCTATGACCTTCACCCTGAATATTTGGCTAGTAAATATATAATAGAACAAACAGCTTTAAAAGCCGTTGGCGTACAGCACCATCACGCGCATTTGGCTGCGGTTTTGGCCGAGCACAAGCTGCAAGATCAGGCGATCGGCGTAATTTTTGACGGTACGGGCTACGGAACCGACGGCAAGCTTTGGGGCGGGGAGTTTTTAGTCGGCGATCTGCGCGATTTTCGCCGCGCCGCCCATTTGGCTTATATTTGTTTGCCGGGCGGGGCTAAGGCTATCCGCGAGCCGTGGCGTTTGGCCTTGGCTTATTTGGCAGAAACCTTCGGCTTTGACGAGGCGAACAAAATTGCTCCCGAGGGGCTTTTGCCCGCTAATGCCGATTTGCTCTGGCAGGCGGTTAAAAAGGGCATCAACGCTCCGCAGGCCTGCGGTATGGGCCGGCTTTTTGACGGTGTATCGGCAATTTTGGGCGTTAATCGTGTCAGCGATTACGAGGGGCAGGCCGCCGTTGAGCTAGAGCAAGCGGTGACCTGTGATGAAGCAGCCTATGACTTTGCTGATAACGGAGAGGTTATCGACTGGCGGCCGCTGATAGCAGCCCTGATTAAGGATATTAAAAACAGCGTTGCCGTCGGTGTTTGCGCCGCCCGTTTTCATAACGGCGTTGTTAAAATGACTCTTGAGCAGGTGCAAAAGCTCTCCGAGGCAACAGGCTTAAAAACCGTTTGCCTTTCGGGCGGGGTTTGGATGAATAATTACCTTTTGTCAAAAACCGTTTACGAGCTGCAAAGCAGGGGATATGCAGTTTATTTTAACCAAAAGCTGCCGGTCAACGACGGTTGTATCGCCTACGGCCAGGCGGCGGTTGCCGCCGCTCGTCAAAACAAAGAAACAAAGCTCTGAGCAACTAACAGTTTGCCTAACAAAAATTAGTTGGATTATCCAAGGAGGGTTTTTACTGATGTGTCTTGCAATTCCCGGAGAGGTCGTTAAAATTGAGGACGACAGCTGCTTTGTCGATTACGGCGGTGTCAGCCGCGAGGCCTCGACAAGGCTTTTTCCGACCGTTAAGGTCGGTGATTTTGTGCTGGTTCACGCGGGCTTCGTTATTCAGATTATTGATCCCGAAGAGGCCGCTGAGCTGGTAAAACTTTCACAGGAGGCCGGTTTCCGTGATTGATTTAAGCAAGCGGCGCTCACCGCAGTTAATAAATGAGCTTAAGCGGCAAATCGAGCTGCTTTGCCAAAACGAGGTCATTTTAGCCTATAACAGACCGCTGGTCATTATGGAGGTCTGCGGTACCCATACGGCCTCTATCTACCGTTATGGTATTAAAAGTATTTTGCCCAAACAGCTCAAGCTGGTATCCGGGCCGGGCTGCCCCGTTTGCGTTACCACCAACGATATTTTAGAAAAAGCCCTGGCCGTTGCCTGCTGCCCCGAGGTGATTTTTACCTCCTTCGGCGATATGATGCGCGTGCCGGCCGCTTCGGGCAGCCTCTTGCAGCGCAAAAGCGAGGGGGCGGATATCCGTATCGTTTATTCGCCGCTCGATGCTCTAAAAATTGCCGCAGAAAACCCCTCTAAGCAGGTGGTCTTTTTCGCTATCGGTTTTGAAACGACGGCGCCGACCACTGCCGCCGCTATTGAAAAAGCGGCAGAAAAGCAAATTAAAAATTTCAGCGTTATCTCCGTGCATAAAACCATGCCCGAGGCTTTAAAATTGCTCCTGCCCGATTCCAAGGTGGACGGCTTGCTTTGCCCCGGTCATGTGGCCGCTGTAACGGGAGCCGCCGCCTTTGATTTTGTGGCCTCGGAGCTGGGCAAGGCTTCTGCCGTCGCCGGCTTTGAGCCTGCCGATATTATGGAGGCGATCATTGCCATTTTGCAGAGCATTATCAGCGGCCGGCCCGTTCTGGTCAACAGCTACCCCCGTTTTGTTAAAACGGAGGCCAGCAGCTATGCCGTTGCGGCGATGAACAGAGTATTTAAGCCCTGTGATGCAACCTGGCGCGGCTTAGGCAGTATCCCTGCCAGCGGCTTGGCTCTGCGTGAGGAATTTGCCGCTTTTGATGCTTTAAAGCGTTTCCCCGAAGCTGCGCAGGTCACGGGGGCCGATAATCCCGCCTGCCGCTGCGGCAGCGTGCTGCGCGGCGAGCTTGACCCCGGCGATTGTCCTTTAATGGGCAAGGTCTGCACGCCCGCAAGCCCCGCCGGTGCCTGTATGGTTTCGGGCGAGGGTGCTTGCGCCGCTTATTATAAATATAGGTTAAAATAATTCTTTCATTTATTAATATACAAATGATTTGACTAAAAGGTGTTTAATCAGCAGACAGTGCTATTAAGGCCTATCTGACTTATGATAATAATTTTAGGAGGTTTGCCAATGGATAGAATACTGCTGGCTCACGGCAGCGGCGGAAAGCTGTATCATCAGCTGATTGAGGAGGTTTTTTTGCCCGCCTTTGGCAATAAACACTTAAACCAGCTCAACGATTCGGCCGTTTGCCCCGTTGCCAACGGTCTGATTGCCATGACTACGGATTCTTTTGTCGTACAGCCCCTTTTTTTCCCGGGCGGCGACATCGGCCGTCTGGCTGTCTGCGGTACGGTCAACGACCTGGCAATGAGCGGAGCTACGCCCCGTTATTTAACGCTGGGCATGATTATCGAGGCTGATTTTCCCTTTGCCGACTTAAAAAAAATCTGCGCCTCCATCGCCGAAGCCGCGTCAGAAGCAGGGGTGCAAATTGTTACGGGCGACACCAAAGTCGTGCAAAAAGGCCATGGCGACGGCATTTATATCAATACCGCAGGGGTTGGGGAGCTGAGCGAAGCTTTGGATCTTTCGCAAAGGACGATCGAGGCGGGAGATGTCATTATCTGCTCGGGCGAAATCGCCTCCCACGGTATTGCCGTAATGGCCGCCCGCGAGGGTTTAGGGCTCAAGCCCGCGCCTTTAAGTGATGTCGCGCCTTTAAACGGTTTGGCTAAAGCGCTGCTGACGGTCGTGCCGCAAACCAAAGCTCTGCGCGATCCCACGCGCGGCGGTTTAGCCTCCACGCTCAACGAGTGGGCGGAAAAAGCGGGCTTAACCATCGAAATTGAGGAAGAGGCTCTGCCGATCAATAAAGGCGTGGCCGCAACCTGCGAGCTTTTGGGCCTGGATCCTTTGTATGTAGCCAATGAGGGCAAGCTTTTAGCCTGCGTGCCCGCGGAATCTGCTGATATCGCGCTTGCCGCTCTGCGCTCTCATCAATACGGGGTTAAAGCTGCGATTATCGGCAAGGTTACTAAAGATACCGCGGGCCGCTTACAGCTCGCGACACCTTACGGCGGCACGCGTATTATCGACATTCCGGCGGGGGAATTGCTGCCGCGGATCTGCTGATAAAACGGTAAAAGCAATTCGCTAAATTGTTTGTGAATTGTCATATAATTTATTCAATTAACTAACGCCAAAAGGGGGACAGAAAAATTTTTTATAGCAAAGTATAGGTTTTTAAGTGGTTTTATCACTCAAAATGTACTATATTTAGTGATAAATACCAAATCATTTTACTTGACTAAAATGTTAATATAACCTATAATGTAACAGATAATTGGCTTTTTCTGTGATTTTTTTTAAATTCATTAAAAGGAGAGAAAAGAATGGAAGGTCAAGGAATTTTGCTTGTCTGCATTTTCGTTCCCTTGATCGGCGCCTTTATCCTGCCCTTAGTCGGCAAGGCGTCACCTCGGGCTCGAAACCTTCTGGCATTGCTTTTCGTGCTGACGGCATTTGTCTCAGCCGCGATCTGCTTGCCGCAGGCCATGAGCGGAAACCCGATCCGTATTTGGGTTGAGCTGCCTTTAGGCTTAAGCTTCGGCTTTTTGGCCGATGCGTTGGCTGTCTTCATGGCCATGACATCCTCCTTCGTGGGGTCGATTATCGTATTTTATTCGTTTGGCTATATTGAGCATTACCCAAACCAAAACGAATACTATATGATGGTCGTTTTATTCCTCGGAGCGATGATGGGTCTGGTATTTTCCACGAACTTAATTTTCTTATATTTGTTCTGGGAAATCTCGGCTATTTGCTGCTGGCGCTTAATCGGCTTCTACAGAGAGAAGTACATCATACTTCGTGCCGACAAAGCGTTTTTAGTTACCGTCGGCGGTGCTTTGATGATGCTGTTAGGCTTCATTTCCATTTACGGCGCTACCGGCACCTTTGATATGCTGGAGCTGAGAGGAACCGTTATTTCTAATTTTGCAATGGTTCTTATTTTATGCGGTATCCTTTCCAAATCAGCGACGCTGCCGTTCCACACCTGGCTGGCAGATGCCGGTGTTGCTCCGTCGCCTGTTACATCATTACTCCACGCCGCTGTCTTAGTTAAAATCGGTGTCTATGTCTTTGCCCGTTTATTCTTGGTCACCTTTGATATGGACATGGTTTGGCACACGATCGTTCCGGTGGTCGCCGCAATTTCTGCGCTGGTTTCCGCCGGTGCCGCTTTGGTGGAAAACGATCTCAAGAGAATTATCGCTTATTCAACAGTCAGCCAGCTCGGCTTTATTCTGCTTGGTCTGTCTTGCGGAAGCGCTCTTGGCGCGGCGGGCGGCTTGCTTTACATTTTAATGCACTCTCTGGCCAAAGGCGGCTTGTTCCTTTGCGCCGGTATTGTTGAGCATGCGACGCATACAAAAGATATCCGCAAGCTGGGCGGTTTGGTAAAAACAATGCCCATTACCGCGGTAGCCTTTGCCGTATGCGCTTTTTCTGTTATGGGTATCCCGCCCTTCGGCGGTTTCTTTGCCAAGTATATGGTTATCGGCGGCGCAGTCGCGGCCGACGCCCCCTGGATTGCCTTTACCTTTGCT
>JAQVWQ010000013.1:14682-23542 GCA_028709615.1 Clostridia bacterium
GGAATTACCGTTTACCTCGCCGGCACAATGGCGATGGACAGCATTAAGGGTATTGAGATGGTCGGCGTGGCCAATTTGGGCTTTGTTTGCATTATGCTCGGCGCAATCGGTAAAGCGGGCTCTATGCCGTTCCACAGCTGGATCCCCGATGCCGCCGTTGACGCTCCGCTGCCCTTTATGGCCTTCTTACCCGCCGCCTTGGAAAAACTCCTCGGCATCTATCTTTTGGTCAGAATCGTCCTTGATTTTTATGCTGTCGCTCCCGGCTCGACAATGAGTATCGTGATGATGACAATCGGTTCTTTAACCATCGTCTTGGCCGTGGCAATGGCTTTAATTCAAAAAGATTACAAACGCTTACTTTCTTATCACGCCATCAGCCAGGTCGGCTACATGGTTTTGGGTATCGGCACCTGCATTCCCGTCGGTGTTGTCGGCGGTCTGTTCCATATGCTGAACCACGCTATGTATAAATGCTGCCTGTTTTTGACCGGCGGCTCCGTTGAAAAACAAACCGGCACGACCGATTTAAGAAAGCTCGGCGGCTTGGGCAAATATATGCCGATTACGATGATTTGCTTCATCGTTGCCGCTTGCTCGATCTCCGGCGTACCGCCTTTTAACGGTTTTATTTCTAAAGAATTGATTTTCCATGCGTCCTTTGAGATGGGCGAGGTGATGGGCGGAGCAGCTTGGCTGTTCTTTATTGCCGCCGTCCTCGGTGCTTTCTTAACCGCCGCTTCCTTCCTCAAACTCGGCCATGCCGCATTCTTTGGCAAGCCCGCCGATGAGGAATTAAAGAAAACCAAAGAAGCTCCCGCCGCCATGCTGCTGCCGATGCTTGTTTTAGCTGCCGGCTGCGTCCTTTTCGGTGTTTACAACCAGCTGCCCCTGCAGAGCTTGGTTGAGCCCTCGTTGGGCGGCTTCCTTGATCACAGCCATGCCGGTTTCCCCGCATTCTCAATTTTGGTTGTTATTTCTTTGAGCGTTTTGCTCTTGTCCGTAATCAACCATATTTTCGGTGTCAAACGCACCGGCTGGGGCTTGGGCGCTGTTGACCATATTCATTATGCTCCCGGTTTGCACTTTATTTACAACCGCGCCGAGGAACATTTCTTTGATCCCTTCGACATCGTTATGCTGGTTATCAAAGGCTTTGCTTGGGTGGCCTTCGCTGTCGATCGCTTCAATGACTGGATTTACAACACCTTCTTTGTTAAGGTTTATACCGGATGCTCCAATGGCTTGAGGATTTTGAATAACGGTTCTTCTTCCCGTTATTTGGCCTGGTCTTTCTCCGGCGTTGCTTTGTTGATTATCGTCTTTGTCGTACTAATATAATAGGTTAGGAGGGAAAAACAGTGCCAGCATCTTTAACTTTTGCAACTGCGGCCTTGATCGTATTGCCCTTACTAGCCATATTAATTCTTAATATAGTTAATAAGCAAGCCGGTCAAAAAATCGCGCTCAATGTAGCGCTCGTAGTTACCGTTATCCAAATGATTGCGGTTTTGATCTGTGGTTCTTTGCTCGTCACCGGCGGCAAAGGCTCCATTGATTTCTCGGTTTTCTGGGATATGAACGCTAACTTATCCGCGTCGTTCTTTACGGTTGACTTCTTCTCGCTTGTTGTTTTGTTCTCGATTGGTATGGTTGCCTTTATTTCGGCAATGGTTGCCAAACGCGGCGTCAACGGCAAAGAGTTGAACTTCACCAATTTGCTGATGGTTATCCTTCTCGGTATGAACGGCATCGCGATGGTCGGCGATTTCTTTTCGCTCTATGTATTCTTAGAAATCACCGGTATTTGCTCCTTCGTTATGATTGCTCTTTACCATAGTAAAGAGGGCTTGGAAGGCGCTTTTAAATATTTGCTTATGTCCTGTGTGGCAACAGCCTTTTTGCTGATTTCCATGGCCTTTCTCTTTATGCAGGTCGGTTCGCTCAGATTTACCGACTTGACAATTGCTCTTTCCGGTTGGGCTACCGGCGAAGGTGATTTATTTGTTACCATTGCCTTTATCTGCTTTATTGCCGGTATCGCAATTAAAACAGGTTTAATGCCTTTCCATTCTTGGCTGCCCGACGCTTACCAAAGCGCTCCCGCCGCTGTTTCCGTCCTCTTGGGCGGTATCGTTTCCAAGGTCTGCGGCGTTTATATTATCATCAGAGTTTTATCCAGCTTCTTCGAGAATATTCCTGAGGTTGGTATTGCCGTTGGTCTGTTGGCTATTATTTCAATTTGCTTCGGTGCTATTGCCGCTGCTGCCCAAAACGATTTTAAACGCATTTTGGCTTACTCTTCCATCAGCCAGATCGGTTATATCGCTTTAGGTATCGCTGCCGGCGGCCCGATCGGTTTTATCGGTGCCATGTTACACTTCTTTAACCATGCTACCTTTAAAACCACTCTATTTGTTGATTCCGCCATTTTGGAAGAATCGGTCGGTTCGACTGATATTGAACAAATGGGCGGCTTGGAAAAACAACTGCCCGTGGCCAATGTTACGACTATTTTGTCGCTCTTGTCCACCTCGGGTATTCCGCCGCTGGCCGGATTTTGGAGCAAGGCCTTAATCATCATTGCCGTTTGGCAGGCCGGTTTCCATTTTACCGCCTTTTTGGCAATTTTAGCCAGTGTCTTTACTCTTGTTTATTTCCTGCGCTTGCAGCGCAAAGTTTTCTTTGGCCCTGCCGAAGAGCATTTGGCCGAGGTTAAAGAAAGCCGCGGAACGCTTGCCTTTTCCGCTATCGCTTTATCCGTTGTTACTATCGGCGTCGGTGTCCTGTTCCCCTTGATCCTGCGTTTCTTGCAGGCCCAAGGCTTGTTATAAGAAGGGAGGAGAAAAGTCATGAATATTTTTGGATTGTTGTTATTGATTCTCCTCGCTCTGATGCTGTGTTTCGCTGTTGCCGCCGTTTTAATGCGCAACCTTGTTAAAGCAGCACTTTGCTTGGCCGGCTCCAGCGCATGCTTAGCGGTTATCCTCTGCTTTTTGGTCGCCCCCTGGGCGGCGATCTTTGAGCTTTCCGTTTGCTCCGGTTTGATTACGGTCGTCACGATTTCCGCAATCAGCCTGACCACTCCTTATTCTAAGGATGAGGAAAACGAATTGATCAAAAAAAGACGCGCCCGCTATGTTGCGTTGCCCTTTATTCTTTTAATTGTCGGTGTTGTGGCAGGTTATGCACTGCTTAACGGTCAGACCGGCCTGATGCCCACTATGTCTAACGCCAGCACCTTTGCTTCATTTAAAGAAGTGCTGTGGCAATTGCGCCAGGTGGATATACTTGGTCAAATCATTATGCTTTTGGCCGGTGTCTTCGCCGTGGTAGTTCTTTTTAAGGAGCGTGATGAAGCATGATGCCGATTTTTACCGCGATTTTAATTGCCGCTTTATTAGTTATCATCACCGGCTTCTTTTGCTTAACGCAGACTCGTAACCTGTTGCGCGTGATCATCGGCGTCGAGGTCGCAATGAAGGGCGTTACGCTCCTTTTGGCCTTTGCAGGTTATATCAACGGTAATTATGATTTGGTTCAGGCCTTCATTATTACCATGATCGTTATGGAAGTCGTTGTCGCTGTGGTTGCTGCCGGTATCGCTGTCCGCGTCTATGAAAAGAATGACAGCCTTGATATCCGCAAGCTGACTAAATTACAAGGTTAGGAGGTAAGATAATATGAGCATGGGTTCTTTCTTAATTCTTTCACCGCCTATCGCCTTTCTTATCTTCATCATTGTCGGCTTGGGTCTTTCAATAGTCGCCAGCCGTATAAGTGCGGTCGGTACCGAAAGCGAAGGCAAATACAAAGCTTATGCCTGCGGTCAGTCCAGCTTTAACAACCTTGTCAGACCGGATTACCGCCAATTTTTCCCGGTAGCTTATTTCTTTACCATTATGCATGTTCTTGTGCTGGTGGTCGCAACCGTTCCTACTGATGCTCTGACTTTGCCGCTTTTATATGTGGCCGTCGGCGTATTGGCGCTTGTGATTCTGTTCCGGAGGTGAGAATATGGCCAGATCTTTTGTGCAAAAAGCGATTGACTGGGCAAGGAGAAAATCCCCCTGGATTGTCCACTTTAATGCCGGCGCCTGCAACGGCTGCGACATTGAGGTTGTCGATGCCCTGACACCTCGCTTTGATGTTGAACGCTTTGGGATGATTTTACGCGGTACTCCGCGTCATGCTGATGTGCTGGTTGTCACCGGCGCCGTCACCTTGCAGACCAAAGACAGACTGATAAGAATTTACGAACAAATGCCTGAGCCCAAATTTGTTTTGGCTGTCGGCACCTGCGCCTGCACAGGCGGCGTATTCAGCGACTGCTATTGTGTTACCGGCGGTACTGATACGGTTATTCCCGTTTCTGCCTATGTGCCCGGCTGTGCCGCCTGCCCCGAAGCAATTTTGGACGGCGTTGTTAAACTTTTAACCGCTTTAGAAGCGGCGCAAAAGGCTCAATAATAAAAGAGGAGGTATTTATAATGACAGCAGCACAAACACAAGAACAAATTATAGCCAAATACCCCTCTTTGGAAGGGAAAGTGCATATCGCCTCCGATTTACGGGTTTGGGTCGATGCGCTTCCTGCTTCCGAATTTGAGGACCTTTTGGCTTATGTTCACGATGAGATGAAATACGACTTTTTCCACTTGGTTATCGGATTGGATTCCGGCGAAAACCTGGAATTCGTTTATATCCTCAGCCAGTGGGAGGCCCCTGCCGATAACGAGGTTCTTTTACTGCTCAAGCAGTATGCTCCCAAGAGCAACCCCGTTATTAAATCCGTTTCCGATCGTTATGCCAACGCTACATGGCATGAAAGAGAATTAGTTGACCTGTTGGGCGCCATTGTCGAAGATCTGCCGCCCGGCTTGTCCTATCCTTTGCCCGACGGTTGGCCGGAAGGCAATTATCCGCTGCGTAAGGACTGGAAGGTTGAGTTCTTTGATCCACTGACTTTAACCTATAACCCGCCTGCACCTGCGGAAGAAAAACCTGAGGAAGGAGGAGCAAAATAATGAGTAAAAAAGTTATTGTACCGATTGGGCCTCAGCACCCTGCCTTAAAAGAACCGGCTTGCTTTAGCCTTACTCTTGAAGGTGAAAAGGTCTTATCCGCCGTCGTCGGTGTCGGTTACAACCATCGCGGCTTAGAAAAGTCCTGCGAGAGCAGAAGCTATATCCAATCTCTTTATATTATCGAAAGAGTTTGCGGTATTTGCTCGCACTCTCACTCCACTTGCTTCCTCCAATGTGCAGAAGAACTTGCCGGAGTGGAAATCACCCGCCGTGCCGCCTATATCCGCGTGCTTATGGGCGAGCTTGAGCGTTTGCATTCCCACCTGTTATGGCTCGGTGTTGCCGCTCACTTAATCGGCTTCGATACCCTGTTCTGCTATGCTTGGAGAGATCGTGAGCTGGTACTCGACCTCTTGGCCGACCTTGGCGGAAACCGTGTCAACTACGGTATCAATACACCCGGCGGTGTTCGCCGTGATGTTACCCCCGAACAAATTCAAGACATTCTTTCGACAATGGATATTTTGGATAAACAGCTTGCCTACTATGTTGAGCTGGCCTTGGGCGATACTGTTTTGGCCGCCCGCCTTGCCAATGTCGGTAAGCTTTCCAAAGAAGAATGTATCCATTTCGGTGCTGTCGGTCCTACGGCCCGCGCCGCCGAAGTCAACTACGACATTCGCAAAGTCGGCCCCACCGCCGCTTATGCCGAAATACCCTTTAATGTAATTACCGACACTCACGCCGATGTTTTCGGCCGCACCGTTGTCCGTGTTTTGGAAATGGTCGAAAGCGTCAAGATGGTTCGTTATGCTGTAGCCAATATGCCCGACGGTGACATTCTTGTTAAGTTCCCAAGAAAAGTTCCGGCAGGCGAGGTCGTCAGCCGTTACGAAGCTCCCCGCGGCGAGGATGTCCACTATGTTAAAGCAAACGGCTCAGAGCATCCCGAACGCGTCCGCGTCCGTGCTCCCTCTGAGGCCAACTGGCATGGTATGGCTCATATGATCGAGGGCGATTATTTGGCCGACGCTCCGTTGATTATCGCCGCTATCGATCCTTGTTATTCCTGCACCGACCGCGCCTTTGTTCTTAATAACAATAACACCGGCGAGCAGCAGGTATTCGATTGGAAGCAACTCCGTCAATACAGCATCGATTTTTATAAAAAAGAGCATGGTTTTGATGCTTCTAAGATAAAAATCGCTGAAAAGAAGCATTTTTAAACCAAGGGAAAGGAAGGTAAGAACAAAATGGCATTGTCTTTGTTTAACATTTTGATTTTTCCCGGCTTTTTGTTCCTTGGCGTATATAGTTTAGCTTTCGAGTACATCGACAGAATTATTTACGCCAGAATGCAAAACCGGCAGGGTCCTCCTTGGTTTCAGCCCTTGGCGGACTTCCTCAAATTAGTCGGTAAGGAAACAATTATTCCCGAGGACGCCGATAAAAACATTTTTAAGGCTTTACCCATCTTTGCGATGGCAGCCGTAACTGCGGCTTTCCTCTATGTGCCGATTACCGGCGTAAATTCTTTGTTCCCCTTTGAAGGCGACTTGATCGTTGTTTTGTACCTCTTGACGATCCCCACCCTGACCTTCTTCCTGGCAGGCTGGATGTCCTCGAGCTTGTACTCTACCATCGGCGCCGTTCGTGCCATGACCCAGCTCTTCTCTTATGAAGTACCGCTGTTTATGGCTCTGTTGGCCCCCGCGATTTTGGCCGGAACCTGGTCCTTATCCGGTATTGCCGCTTACTATCATGCTAACCCCTTATGGATTTTGGTCAACATTCCCGCTTTCTTAGTGGCGATTGTTGCCATTCAAGGTAAACTTGAGCGCCTGCCCTTTGATATGCCCGAAGCGGAAACCGAGCTTTGTGCCGGTACCTTTACCGAGTACAGCGGCCGCTTGCTGGCTATCTTCAGAATGGCTATTGACGCCGAATTGGTGGTTGTGGCCGCTATTGTTGCCGCTGTTTTCTTCCCCATTTTCGTTGCCAATGCTTGGCTGGGCTTCTTAATTTTCGTTATAAAAACCTTGGTCGTAGCCTTTATTTTGGCAATCTTCCGCTCGGTTATGGCTCGTATCCGTATTGAGCAGATGGTTATTTTCTGCTGGAAATACCTGACCCCCGTAGCCTTGCTGCAAATTGTCATCAACATCGTTATTAAGGGGGTGCTCTAATATGGCATATCCCGGTAAAATAACCAAATTTGCAATGGGTCACTTATCCAAAGCTCCCGCAACCCGCGCTTTTCCTCTGGGCGAATTAATTATTACCCCTCATTTTCGCGGCAAACTTGTTTTAAAGGCCGATGACTGTATTGGCTGCGGTCTGTGCGAAAGAGATTGCCCTGCCTATGCAATTAAAGTGGAAAACCGCGGCACCAAAGAGAATAAGGATTTTCATGTTACCTTAAACTTGGCGCATTGTATCTTTTGCTGCCAGTGTATGGATTCTTGCCGTAAAGGCTGCCTAAGCTACACTCCCAATGTTCAGTTGGCCGGCTTTAATAAGGATGATTTAATTGTTGACCTGACCGAAGAATGGAAGGCCGCTCAGGCTGTCTCTGCCGAGGAAGCACCTGCTGAGGAAGCCGCTGTTGACGAAGCAAAACCGGAGGAGTAAAATGCTCTATTTAAAAGAGTACATCGAAGCAATGATCAAGGATGCAGCCAGCATAGCTATTATGGGGGTAGGTTCGGAGCTTTGCGCCGATGATGCCGCCGGAATGATGCTGGTCGGACGGCTCGAGCAAACAGTAGGAAATTTGCCTCAGGTTCTTTTAATGGCGGCCTCAACCGCGCCGGAGAATTTTTCGGGTCAAGTTAAAAAGTTTGCTCCTGGCAGATTGTTCATTATCGATGCCGCTCATTTAGAAGAAGAGCCGGGCACTATCGGAATCGTTGATCCTAAGGATATTGGCGGAATCGACTTTTCTACGCATACGCTGCCGCTGCCGGTGTTGGTCGATTACTTAAAACAAGAATCCGGTTGTCAGGTTTCTGTTTTAGGTATTCAACCGCAAAACACCCGGATGTTTGCTCCCGTTTGCCCGCAAGTGGTAAATGCAGTTGATGAATTAGCTAAAACCTTTACAGAATGCTTACAAGCCAAATTTCTATAAAATTTGGCACAACAGGAGGGAAGACATTATGTCTTCCCTCCTGCTTTTTTTGTGGGCTTTTATAATTATACGATGTATTTAAGTAAGTATAACGCTATTTACAAATTTGACTAATAATGATATTATCTTCAATGTGGTAGTTTATGGTCTAAAAGGCCTTATTTGTCTAATATTATATAAATTTGTTTGATAATTATATATATTTAATTATATACTCCTTGGTTTGTGTCAACGCTTGTTTAGCTAGTTGGGCTGTTTCAACAAATTCACTTTGGCTTGAGGCGTGTTTAGAATACACGTTTTAAGATAGGATGAGAAAGACCAATATTATTCAAGGAGGTTAACAATGGATATCAACACCGAAAAGGGTCAATGTGCCTGCGGTTGCCTTTGCGATTGTTCTGCCGAAGAGCAAGAAAAATACGCAAAAATCGCTAATGTCATTGATCTATACAAAGGCAAGCAAGGCTGCCTGATCCAAGTGCTCCATGCGGCTCAAAATATCTACGGCTATCTGCCGCTAGAGCTGCAGGAATTTATCGCTGAAGGACTCCGTATTCCACTGTCCGAGGTTTACGGCGTTGTCACCTTCTACTCTTTCTTCTCTACCAAAGAAAGAGGCAAACACTCCCTGCGTGTCTGCTTGGGTACTGCTTGCTATGTCAGAGGCGGTAAAAAGCTGGTTGATGCTTTGGAAAAAATG
>JAQVWQ010000014.1:0-21824 GCA_028709615.1 Clostridia bacterium
TCAAGCTCGATGATTTTATCAATCTGCTTATTGATCTCTTTTTCCAGCAGCTGAATTTCCTGCTGCTTTTTTTTCATCAGGTTTAACAACTCCTGAAGGTAAGATCTGATCTCGGCGATTTCTACGACCTCTGAAACCTTCCGGCATTTTTCCGTATATTCCCCCTGGAGCACGGTATAGCGTGATCTCAATCCCTCAAGCTCGTTTTCAAGCTGCTGATGACAAAAATTGAGCTGAGCCAGCACCGCTTTTTCAAATTCTTCCATATGAGTTTTATATTCCAAAACTTTTTTAAGGGTAAATTTAAATTCTTTCATAGCCCCCGGCGCCTATTCAACTCACAATACCTGTTAAAAGCTCTATCGTTTCTTGGTAGGTAAAGCTTTCTGATACACCTTGCTGTAAAAAGTCATTGATCTTTTCCATATTGGCTACCGCAAAATCCAATTCCGGATTCATGCCGCTTTTATAAGCGCCGATGCTGATTAGATCCTGGTTGTCTTGATAGACCGATAATATTCTTCTTAGCTTAACTGCCAGTTGCAGATGCTCTGGCTCCACAATTTCATTCATCAGCCTGCTAATGCTGGCCAGAATATCAATAGCCGGATAATGATTGCGCATAGCAACCGAACGAGAAAGCACGATATGCCCGTCGATAATCCCCCTGACTGTGTCCGAGATCGGCTCGTCGGTATCGTCGCCTTCCACCAGGACGGTATAGATACCGGTAATCGATCCTTGTTGAAAATTTCCCGATCTTTCCAGCAGCTTAGGCAGCATCGAATAAATTGAGGGGGTATATCCCCGCGCTACGGGAGGTTCGCCGATCGCCAGCCCGATTTCTCTTTGGGCCATGGCAAAACGGGTCAAAGAATCCATGATCAGAAAAACATTTTTACCTTGGTCTTTAAAATATTCCGCTATGGTAGTGGCCGTCTGTGCACACTTTAATCTCATCATGGCCGGCTGGTCTGAGGTGGCAACCACTAATACCGACCGTCCCATCCCTTTTTCTCCCAGGTCTTTTTCAATAAAATCGCGAACCTCGCGCCCTCGTTCTCCTACCAGGGCTATCACATTGACATCCGATTCAATGTTTCTGGCAATCATGCCCATCAAGGTGCTTTTCCCTACTCCGCTTCCGGAAAAGATCCCCATTCTTTGCCCCCTGCCGCAAGTCAAAAGTCCGTCTATGGCCTTAATTCCAAAATTGATCCGCTGGTCGATGCGGGGGCGGGAAAGAGGATTAGACGGCGTATTTGATACGCAATAAGTATTCAGCATCTCAAAACCCGTTCCGCCGTCAATGGGAGAGCCAAAGCCGTCCACGATTCTGCCGATCAGCTCATTCCCTACCGGTATTTTCAACATATCACCGGTAGATTCTACCACGCTGCCGGGTCCGATGCCGCTGATATCCTCAAAGGGCATCAACAGAACCTTGTTTTCTTTAAAGCCCACAACTTCCGCCAGAATGCTTTTTGCCCCTTTGGTAGAGTAGATTCGGCAAACATCGCCGATATTAGCGCGTGGCCCGACGGATTCGATCACTAAACCAATGATATGATCTACTTTTCCCTTTAATATGATAGTATTTGTCTCTCGTAAGGCCTGCTGATAGATGCTAAAGTTCAAATTTCTATCTCCTTTGCCGGCTTATTCTCTGATCTTTTAAGAATAAGAGTCTTGCTCAGCCGTCTCCGGCTGATAATGAGCCGGAAGAATCAAAGACTAGGGATTCATTTTGTTCTGAAACAGAACTTCTCTTAACTGACTTAACTGCGTATCCACGCTGGCATCAATCACGCTGGAGGGCGTTTCCACCACACAGGTGCCGGGAGAGGCCTCCCCGGAGACGATAACTTGAAGATCCTTGGTATCTTCCGTCAGCGACATCAATAGCGAGGCGCTGGCTGTGGCAAATTCCGCTTCTTGTTCTGCAACGACTAGCTTTACCCATTCCGGTTTACCGCTTTGCTTAACCGCATTTTGGTAGATTGAGAGGAAGCGGCTGGAATCATTCTTCAGCTCGCTGTCAATCACTTTTTTAGCTATTCCTAAAGCCAATTCTTTTAATTGCTCTTCATATTGGGCAAAGTACTCGGCTTGCGCTTTTTCGATAGAGCAAAGCAGTGCTTGTAATTCCTGCAGGCCGGCTTGAACCATTTGCTCGCCTTTTTGCTGTCCGGTCAGATACCCTTCCTCATAACCGTTTTTACGAGCTGTTTCCAATTCTTCCCGGGCTTTTTGCTTGGCATCAAGAATAATGTTATTAGCGCACTCCATTCCGTTTTTGATCAGCTGATGCGCTTTTAGCTTAGCCTGCCAGAGAACCTCTTCCCGCTTACCTAAGCTTGGCTCAGGTGGCAATGTTCTCAGCGGCGCTTGCATATTTTCATTATTTATAATACTGTCCAGCATCAAATAATAGTTTTCAATTACGATATCGCTATCTTTGAATACTTTAGACAATGATCTCATCCTTTCGGCCCCTGGCAATATAAATCTGCCCTTCTTCTTCAAGTCTTCTTACAACAGCAACAAGCTTTTGCTGAGCTTCCTCCACATCAACGAGCTTTACGCCTCTTAAATACTGAGCTTCTTCCTGCATCATTTCTGACATACGAGTGGACATATTGGCATAGAAAACATCCGACACATCTTTGCTGGAGCCTTTTAAGGCAATCAGCAGATCTTTGGTATCCACCTCCCGCAGGAAGGTTTGAATTGCGATATCGTCCAAAGTAGCAATATCCTCAAAAATAAACATTCTCTTTCTGATATCTTCTGCCAAATCCGGTTCTTTCTTGCTCAATTCTTCCAAGATATACTTTTCTGTGCCGCGATCTACTTCGTTCAGAATAACAGCGATTTGCTTTACTCCGCCGATCTCGGTCAGGTTTTCCATCGACATACTGGAAGAGAATTTCTTTTCCAACGCCCTTTCCACTTCTTTGACCACTTCGGGAGAGGTGCGATCCATCGTGGCAATCCTTTCTACTACCTCTAACTGAACATTGCGATCTAATTCGCAGATAATCGCCGAGGCCTGTTCGGGCCGCAAATAGGAAAGAACCAAAGCCAGTGTCTGAGGGTGTTCGTTTTGCAAAAATGTTAAAAGTTGCTTAGGATCAACTTTTTTCAAGAAATCAAATGATCTTTGCTTTAAGGTTTTAGTAATTTTATCGATCAGATTGCTGGCGTTTTGAATCCCAAATGCTTTATTGAGGATTTCTTTAGCATAATCGATGCCGCCCTCGGTTACGAATTTTTGCGCCAGGCATAAATTGTAAAATTCCTCAATAATCTCTTCCATCTGTTCAGCTCTCAGATCCCTGATCGAGGCGATTTCCACTGTGAGCTGTTCAATTTCCTCTTCCCTTAGGTATTTATAGATACTGGAGGCATAGTCCGATCCTAAGGCAATGATTACAGCGGCTGCTTTTCTTTTGCTTGTAAGCGCATTAGTACTCATTATTATCATAATCCTCTTTTATCCATGTTCTGATCAACTGAGCAACGATATCCGGGCTTCCGGCAGAAAAATCCTTGATCTGTTTTTTCATACTCTGTTCCTTAGTCTCGTTTAAGATAATTTCTTCATTCATTAGCAGTTTTTTCTCCTTTGCCTCCAATTCATTTTGGAGGAATTCCTTTTCGTCTGTCCCTAAACGCTTTTTCTTCTTCTTTTTCAGCAGCAAAACTATTGCTATTAATATCAGGGAAACGGCGGCGGCCGCGCTCAATAGATAAGGATTTTTCAGCAACGCCAGCAGTCCGGCTGTGGCTTCGGCCGCATTGGTTTCCGCTGTCGCGAAATCGGCTTTGGTGATAGCCACCTTCTCCGGAGTGATGCCGGCCGCAAAGGCAATCATTTCTTTATAGGCCGTGGTATCCGCTGCCGAAAGCTGGTGATTTCCGACCAGCACCGCTACCGTCAGATCTTTGATTTCGTACGCTTCCCGTTCGATCTGCTCGACCAGTTGGTTATTAAAATATCTGACACTGCTTGATTCGCTGTAATTACCGTTATTTTCCCCATTACCTGTTTGCGTGTAGGTGGGTATCGATGTGTTGCTCCCGGAACCCGGTACGCCACCGGCCGTACCAGAGCCGCTACCCTGCTTGGCTGAATCCTGGGTTGCGACAATGCCGCTGTTTTCTGTTACCGGAGAATAGGTAATCTGTTCGCTTATGGTTTTATTAATATCAACCGTTGTGTTAACCGCTACCCTGACATTGCCGTCGCCAAAAATCGGAGTAAGCAGGGCGATTAACTTATTGCTGATGGTATCGCTGATGTTTTTTTCCAGTTCCAGCTTAGAATAGGTATTGCCGGAGCCGCCATCCGCATGTTGATTATTCAGCATCTCTCCCGTATCACTAACAATAGCTACATTTTCATTCTTTAGGCCGGGAACGCTTTTTGACACTAAGGATTCAATCCCGCTGATCTGCTTGGCGCTTAGATCTGCAGTCGGCTCCAAATCCAAAACCACCGAAGCGGTCGTCGGGATCTTATCCGCCTGCAAAACAAAGGAATCCTCTTCAGGCATGCTGATCGTAACGATCGCATTTTTGATGCCCTTAATGGTCTTGATCGCATTCTGCAAGCGGTTCTGCAACTGAAAGAGCAAATATTTCTGTTTTTCGTAATCCGTTGTCATAAAGCCTGAATTGCTGCTGAAAATATCGTATGTAAGCGTACTTTGAGGATAACCTTCCGCTGCTAAGGTCATTTGCAAGGATGCGACGGCATCTTTGGGGACCTGGATGGTTCCGTCCGTGCGCGTTTTAAAGTCAACTCCCAGTTCGGTTAATTCAGAAGCGATTTGTCCCATTTCGGATGAGGAAAGACCACTGTAAAGCGTAGCATAGCCGTTAAAATTAAAGATAACTGCCATAATAACCGCAAATAGGATTATCAGCGAAACGCCGATAATCATTATTTTTTTATTTTTTTTATTTTGCGATTTCCAAAAATCTTTTATTTGCGCAAGCATTTGCTTCGTTGTGAGCTTTGTTGCGAGCTTTGTTGCCAGCTTCATTTTTCACCCTCAACCGATCAAGTTTTTTTACAGCTGTCTTGCGGTTATCAATGCAGTAGATTTTGTTATAATGCCATTCTCATAATCTCGCTGTAAGCGTCCAAAGCCTTATTTCTGACCTGTACGAGCATGGATAAAGCCAGCTCGGCCTTTTCGGCATTAATTATTACGGTATGCAAATCATCGGTAAGTCCTGCCGCAGCCATGACGGCGTCATTTTTTACCGTCGCTTCGGTTTGCTTAACATTTGCGATGGCGTTGCTAAAAATATTAGTAAAAGAAACTTCCGCTTCTTTTTCCGGCGCAACCCTTGATGTGACTTTTTCGACCAGAGATTGAATATCACTAATTTGGCTGATTTCCATGATTGCCTCCTTTACCTGCCGATTTCCAGCGCTTTACTGGCCATGAATTTTACGGCGTTAAAAACCGTTACATTGGCTTCATAAGAACGGGAAGCCGACATCATATCGATCATTTCCTCTGTGGTATCCACATTGGGCATCATTACATAGCCGTTTTCGTCTGCATCGGGATGAGCGGGATCATAAACTGCCTTGAAGGGGCTTTGATCCTCAACGATTTCCGCTGCTTCCACACCGTTGCAATTGCTCTGACCGGCCGCAGCCATTACGCCGGCAAAAGCACAGCTTGGATTGGATTCCCGGAAAACCACTAATTTTCTTCTGTAAGCGTCCCCATCTTCCGTCCTGGTGGTCGTGGCATTAGCAATATTGGAAGAAACCACATCCATTCTCAGTTTTTGGGCTGTTAATGCTGAACCGCTGATATTAAGAGTGTTTAAAAATGTCAATTTAATTACCTCCCCTGATGACATATTGCATCCGCGAAAACTCCTCCGATATAACCCTGGCCATGGTTTCATATTGAAGCCGCACTCTGGTTAACTCTATATTCTGTTCGTCAAGATCAACATTGTTGCCGTCTTCCCGCACTTGAATTGAATTATCTTTGAGGATTTGTGGTTCCAGGGATAAAAGCTTTTGCTGCAGCTCCTCGCTACTACCGGAAGAAGACAGGGTGTTTTTCAAGATGTCTTCAAAAACAACATTGGAGCTTTTAAAACCCGGAGTGTCGGCATTGGCAATATTGTTAGAGATAACCTTTTGCTTCATCCATAGCACATCCAGGCTTTTTTGGGTAATCAGCAGACTGTTTGTATCAATTGGTCTTTGCATAATCTCACCTCCGGTATAAATTTATATAATAAAAATATTTATCGGAAATTCAGTAAAATCAAGTAAAAAAAATAGAGCAATACAGTTCGGTAGCTGGCTGCCATTTTACAGGCCCTTTTAGCTTTGCGTCACCAATTTTCAGTGGTTTTGCCTTAATCGTTGAATTCTCTACAATGTTATAAGTTGTTAGTTTGTGTCATAAACTAGACTAAAAATGTCATAAGATTGACTCATTATGTCAAATATTTGACTTTTATGTAATTATCTATATTATAATGCAAAAAAAAGTCTTGTCAATACTTATTTTAAAATTATTTGTTAATTTTATAAATATTTTAATAAATATGACGATATACATATGTACTATACAATTTTTTAAAAATTTGGTTTTTTGTGATGTGGTTAATTATATTTAAATTATGGTTATATTTTCCTCCCGGCTAATTTTTTAAGCCTTTAGACCGATATATTGATTAAGAAATAAATCTTTAAAAGAAACGGGAGGGTTTAACTTGACTACCATCGATTCCAGTACAAGCGGTAGTACCGGCCGAATTACCGGGATTGTATCCGGCCTGGATACCGATTCCCTGGTTAAAGATTTGACCATAGCGACCCAATTAAAAATTGCCAAAGCCAATCAAAATAAGCAAATACTGGAATGGAAGCAGCAGGATTATCGCACAATTCTGGAAAAGCTGTTTAATTTTAATAAAACCTATTTTGGCTCATCATATAGCAAAATGACGATTGGAGATCAGTTATCCCGCCTTACCGCTACCAGCTCCAACAATGCCTATGTTACGGCTGTTGCCAGTGACAGTGCGACGGCCGGCAGCGTTTATATCAATGATATTATCAGCATGGCCAAGGCGGCAAAATTATCGGGGGCTAAGGGGATCAGCCCCGACTTGGCATTTACCCTCAACACAGATAACCTGGCCAGTCTGGGCGGAACTTCCATGAATGTAACGCTGGACGGTAGCGAAAAAACGCTCACCTTTTCTGCTTCAAAAACCTATAGTACCGCGGATGATGTTGTTAATGAGCTTAATTCTCTGCTGGAGGATGCTTTTGGCTCGGGGCGGGTCGCGGTTTCCGCAGCAGACGGGACGCTTAAATTTTCCGCCGCTAATAACAGCATTTTAAAAATAGCTGATTCCGGTAATGCCGGGTACGAGTCTTTGGCGGTATTGGGTTTTACCGATACCGACATTTCTCAAAACAGACTGGACTTAAACAAAAAGCTGGCTGATTATCCCTCTTTGTTCGGCAGCGAGCCTGTTTGTGCTTTCTCAATTAACGGAACTGACTTTTCCTTTGACAATAACACCACGCTTAATAAGATAATTTCAACCATCAATTCCAGCGCCGCCGGTGTGCAAATAGCTTACTCCAACATCACCGACTCTTTTACGATTACGGCAAACGAAACCGGCACCGGTTCGGCTGTTGAGATTGCGGATAGCACGGGCTCTTTTTTAAACGCAATTTTGGGCGGTAGCGGTACTTTGAGCGCCGGCGTTAACGCGGTTGTATCCTTAAGCCTGGACGGCAGCACCGACGGCTCTAATCTAACTACAATCACAAGAAATTCAAATACCTTTACCATCAACGGTACAACCTATACTCTTAAAGGTATGGCCGCCGGAACGGCAGCAGAAGGCGTAACAGTCACTTCGGGTTACAATGCCGATAAAATCGTCGATACGATCACCGGCTTTGTTAAGGATTATAATGATTTGCTGGGCAGTATCACCGATAAAATTTACGAAGAAAGAGATAAAGATTATCAGCCCTTGACAAAAGAGCAGAAAGATGACCTCTCTGACGAAGAAGTGGAGACCTGGAACAGCAAGGCCAAGATCGGTTGGCTGAGAAATGATATCTACTTGTCTAATATTGCATCTTCACTCAGAAGCTCGCTTTATGCCGAAGTCCGCAATTTGGACGGTGACGGTAATCTTAAATTGATTCTGCCCGACATCGGCATTACCACCGGTGACTATACCGAGGAGGGCAAGCTGACCATCGATGAAGATAAGCTCCGGACAGCCCTGGCGAAAGATACTGAGGGGGTAATAAAGCTTTTTAACCAGCAATCATCGGTTTCTTTCTCTCTGTACAATACAGATGCCAATAAAGCCACGCGTTTTCAAGAATCAGGCCTATTTTGGCGGATTAACGATATTATCAAAACCAATACCAATGCCGTAGGAGCCAAAAGTGCATTGGTTGACTTAGTCGGCAATCCCAGCACCGGCTATATTGGCTCTTATGCCTACAGTGAAAGAATAGGCGAAATTGATCTGAAAATTAAAAGCTTAAAAGTCCAACTAGAGCAAGAGCGGGAATATTACTACAAAAAGTTTACCGCCATGGAAACGGCCATCAATTCGTTAAATGCGCAAAGCTCCTACCTGTTTGCGCAGTCATCAAGCTATTAATGAGGTGAGCAAAATCGAAGCATACAATCCATATCAAAAATACCGTGAGCAGTCCATCAGTACTTTGGCTCCCGAGGAATTGCTGATTCTTCTTTATGAAGAGCTGACGGTCTGCATTCATAAGAGTATCCTCCATATTACAAACAAAAGGATCGCTGATGCTCATAACAGCATTATCAAGGCCGAGAATATCATTGTCTATCTCATTGATATTCTTGACATGAATTACCCAATCTCTAACGACTTGTTACAGGTTTATGAGTTTATCTACATTCAGCTGGTCAATGCCAATGCAAAAAAAGAAACGGCTTTGCTTCAGCCGATTATTCCCCTCATCGCGGATCTTAAAGACACTTGGCAAGCTGCAGGAAAAAAGTTGCGGCAAAAAACCGTTTTGTAAGTTAGGAGGACAAAATGGGTACTGTAAACACCGGTATAACCGACCGGCTGCTTGCCTTGGCGGAAGACAAGCTAAGCTATTTGCATACGCTGAAAAACAGTCTAATCTGGTTGTGCGCTAACATTGAAACCAGCGTAGAGGAAGTTATCCTTCAACAAATCGATTTACAAAACGAATGCCTGGCAATAATTATCCACATCGATCAACAATACCAGACCTTTACTAAAGGTAATAACAAGGTTACGGGAGCCGATCATGTTTCGGCTCAAATGCTTGAGACAAAACTGGTTGCGCAAAATCAAATTCTTACGGAAATCAAAGTGCTTAACCACACAGCTACCGAAAAAGCCCAAAGAATTTGTGCTTTGGCTAAGGACAATTTAATTAAAGCCAACCAGCAAGAAAACGCTTTATCCTATTATACACCAATAGAAGGTCATCAAACAGGGCTTTTACTCGATTATAAGGAATAGCATATTTGAAGCTAAAAATAACATTGATAATAAATCTGCCATACTACCGGCATCGCCAAGGGGGAAATGATAAATGGATCTAGCAAGCTTTATCGGCATTATTATGGGTATAGGCTGTCTATGCTTAGGTTATACATTAGACGGCGGCAGCTTAGGTGCTTTGTGGTTGTTTAGCGCTGCACTAATCGTCTTTGGCGGGGCGCTCGGATCAGTTGCCATTTCCTTTGGTGTCAAGGAACTGGCAACAATGCCCAAAAACATAATTAATACCTTTATCCCGCCGAAATCTACCATTTCCAAAACCGTCGATTATATCGTCACGCTTTCTGAAGTTGCCCGGAAAGAGGGCCTTTTAAGCATTGAAAAGATTATTGACGACAATAATGCGAAAGAAAAACCGGATCCATTGCTGCAACAGGGCATGATGATGGTAATTGACGGTGTTGACTTAGAACAGACACGAGAAATGATGGAAACCCAAATCTATGTTTATGAGGAACAGGCCAAAAACGAGATTGCGCCTTTTGAGGCCTATGCCGGTTACGCGCCTACCTACGGCATGATCGGCACGATTATGGGTCTGATCAAAGTACTGTCAAACCTGGACTCGCCGGAAGAGATGACCGCCTCGATTGCCGTTGCCTTTACCGCTACCTTATATGGCATTGCCAGCGCTAACATAATCGCCTTGCCGATCGCTAATAAACTAAAGCTGCGACTGCAACAACAACTGTTAGAAAAAGAAATGATTGTGGAAGGAGTCTGCAGCATCAGAAACGGTATGAATCCTAAAATGCTGCGCGATAAGCTTTCTATTTACATCGCCAAAGATGCTAAAGCGAAAAAAGGTAGCTTTGCAAGAGAAGGAGCTTCTTCAAGGATAAAAGAAAAAGGAGCGCAAAACAGCAATGCGTAAGCGCAATCAAGAAGGCAAAAAAGAAAAAGATAATACCGATCGCTGGCTTCTGACTTACGCAGATGTGATGAATAACCTTTTGATTCTTTTTATGGTTCTTTATGCCATGAGCGTCATCGATGCCTCAAAATTTGCAGCGTTGGCAGCCGAATTAGCCAACGCTTTTTCCACCGTGCCCATGACCAACGAGGCAACGCAATATGATGAATTGGTCTTAAATAATTCTGCCTTAGATTTATTGCAAGAGGATCAACAGCTGCAAGAGCAATTTGACAAGCTTTATGAAACGATCAACTCAAAACTAAAGGAAAACGGTTATGATCAACTCGTCAGCGTCGATAAAGGCGATAATTTTATCCGCTTCCGTTTCGGAGAAAATGTGCTTTTTTATCCCGATAGTCCTATCATGAAAACCGATAAAGTCTCAGTTTTAAAATTTGTCGGTGATACGCTGGCAGGTGTCAATTCACTGATATCTACCATCGAAATCGGCGGTCATACAGCTACCACCGGCCAAAAAACAGACAGCTTTTTTTCCTGGGAATTATCTTCCGACAGAGCTATAGCCGTCTTAGAGTATCTGGTCACAAATTGCTATTTACCAGAATCAAAGATGACGGCTACTGGCTTTTCTCGCTACCACCCGGTAGCTAAAAACGACACCGAGGCTAATCGAAAGCTAAACAGGCGGGTGGAAATCACCATTACCAGAGTAATCAAAACTAAACCGCCTGCTTCTTCAACGGCTGTCCCGGCCGGCGAAGCAAGCAAAGCCGCCGCCGCGGAATAATAACAGCAGCCTATCATCAAATTGATAAATTGCTTTAAACCAAGCCATAAGCGGTGCATTTTATTAAAATTGCAGGCTTCTTTGTAAAATTCCGTTGATTTTAGCGATTACCATACCGTAATTTGTTATAGGTATGCTTTGGGCTGCAGATTGTGACATTCGATATTGCATTTCTTTTTCATTAAGCATACAGCCGCCGCAATGGATTACCAAGTTATAAGAGCTTAAATCAGACGGAAATTCTGTGCCGCTGCAAAATATAAAATTAAGATTTTTACCTGTATATTTAGTAATCCAAGCGGGCAGTTTTACTGTACCGATATCTTCACATTGGCGGTGATGAGTACAGCCCTCGGCAATTAAAAGACGGTCACCGTCTTTTAATTTATCTAAAGCATCTATGCCCATAAGTAAGGTTTTTAAGCTTCCTTTATGCCGGGCGAAAAGAATTGAAAATGAAGTCAGAGGTATTTCATCCGGTGTTACAGCGGCAACATTTTTAAAAGCCTGGCTATCCGTAACAACAATTCGCGGCTTTTGGCGAGCAGTTCTTAATGCAGTCGCAAGCTCGCTGTCTTGTACTACCAGACAAAAAGCATGAGCGTCTAAAATCTCACGGATTGTTTGCTGTTGGGGTAAAATCAAGCGGCCTTTGGGAGCGGAGGCATCGATCGGAGTGACCAGTATTACCAAATCGCCTTCTGTCAGCAAATCGGCAATGATTGGCAGTTTGGGTTCAGGTTCTTTAACAAGTGCAGTGATGCGTTCTTTGAGTTCAGTAATATTTTTGCCGTTTAAGGCGCTGACCGAGATAGAAAACAGCTCCTCGCCTTTAACGGGCTGCAGTTCCCCCTCGGCCAAATCACTTTTATTTATCACAATTAAGTATGGCAGAGCCTTTTGCTTAATTTGTGATAATATTTTTTTATCATCAATACTGATACCGGCAGTTCCGTCAATCACCAGCAACGCGATATCACATTTGCGCAAAGCCTGGTAAGCTTTTTCTACCCTTTGCAAGCCTAAATCCCCTTCGTCGTCAAGGCCGGGAGTGTCAATTATCACAACAGGGCCCAAAGGTAAAAGCTCCATGGCCTTTTGTACCGGGTCTGTGGTAGTGCCGGCTACTTCGGAAACGATAGCCAGGTTTTGCCCTGTAAGTGCGTTTATTAAGCTGGATTTTCCGGCGTTGCGCTTACCGAAAATGCCTATACAAAGACGGTCGGATATGGGTGTGGAATTAAGGCTCATTTAATTTCATTCCTTTTATTTATTGCTTTTTCATCTGTGTTGTAATTTGTCATATCCAACAGGCTGCCGCCTATAGCCTTAACCTCTTCAAGGCTATGGGTGACCATAATCACTGTTTTATCGGTGGTTTCTTTTTTAAGGTAGTTAATTACCAGTAATTTTGTTTCCGTATCAAGCCCTTTAAAAGGTTCGTCCAAGAAGATAATATCAGCACGAGCCAAGACCGCGCGGACAATTGCCACTCGCCTTTTCATACCGCCCGAAAGCTCGCGGACAGGGCGAGAAATATCCTCATCGGTCAGCCCTACCGCGGTTAAATGGGCTTGAGTATCTTCTAAGCAAGCATTGTTTTTACAAATAAAACGAATGTTGGCTATGGCGTTAAAATCCTCACAAAGACGATCTTCCTGAAAAACCGCGCTTTTAATATTAGGCAAACCTGTTATCTGACCGCTGTCGGCTTTTTCCAAGCCCATTAAAATATTGAGCAGCGTTGTTTTGCCATAGCCGGAAGGACCCATTATGCAAGTAATTTTGCCAAGAGGAATAGTAGCGTTAAAGCCGCGTAGCACATGATTTTCCCCGTAGCTTTTATACAGGCCGTTAATAATAATCTCCTTCATTTATATTCTCTCCAATCTGTTAAAAGCGGATTTAAGCAAGTGGTTGAAGAGTTTTTCGAAAATGATGCTGATGATGACAATTACTACCGTCCAGGCAAAAAGATCGGCAGAGCTTAAATATATCTTTGCTTCGTAAAGCATTTCACCAATTGAGCCGTCGGGGATTCCGATGACCTCGGCGGCGACACCTGCTTTCCAGGACATGCCCAAGCTGACGGAACAGGCAGATAACAAATAGGGTTTAAGCTGGGGCAAAAATATATAGATCAGTTTGCGTGGCCACGATGCTTTAAACAAATCGGCCATTTGCAGCAGTTTAAAATCTGTACTTTTTAAACCTTGTAACATATTGGTATAAACTATCGGCAATACCATTAAAAAAGAGATGATAATTGAAAGAGCAGAAGAATTAAGCCAAATCAAGCAAAGAATAATAAATGAAGCGACAGGTGTGGCCTTGATTGCAGCGATAAATGGCCAAAGTAAAATCTCGAATATCGGCAGTCTGTGAGCTGTGACGGCAAAAATTGTGCCGCTGAGCAAGCCTAAAGCAAAGCCGGCAGTAATGCGGGAAAAAGAATAGCCTACGGTTTGCCAAAATTCAATCTCGCCAACTAGTTTTGTCAGAAGCGCAGCCACATCCAGCGGAGACACAAGTAAGATGCTTTTATCAAGTGCCATAGCTCCAAATTGCCAAACACCTAAAGCCAAAGCGACCGCGGCAATTTTTTCTAAATTAACCTTGTTTTTCATCGGCTTATCCTTTTGTTATTTTTGATAGAAAAAGCCAGCCTCCGGCATTTTGCCGCCCAAAGCTTTGGGGTTGGCATCAAACAAAACCTGGAAATAGCCGTTAATTATTGTTTGCATTTCCTCACCGTCGGAGTAGGTTATATTGCAATAAGGAATAGCTTTTTCTGCAATTGCAGCTTTTACGATACCGAATTTTTCTACCAAAACAGCTGCTTCGGAAACATTTGTGTTGACATATTCGGTTGATTCCTTATATTCTTTTAAAAAAGCGGCCAGCTGTTCGGGGTTTTGTTCGGCAAAATCTTTGCGTACGATTAAGGCGGCCGTTACCATTTGACTGCCATTTTGCAATTTATCCCATTCTTCGTTAAGATCTAAAGATATATGCACATCGGGCAGCTTGCTTTGAACTACGGCTACATAGGGCTGAGGCAACATAGCAATAGCATTGGTATCGGAAGACAAAATTGCAACGGTTTCAGTCGGCTCTGATTTCCATTCTATTTTTACTTCAGTATCGGGATTGATATTGTTTTCCTGTAATAAATATCTTAAAATATATTCGGGTGTGGCTCCTTTGCCGGTGGCATAAATTGTTTTGTCTTTTAAATCTTCCATAGAGCTAATTTGCTGGCCCTGTTCGACAATGTAAAGAACACCCAGCGTGTTGATAGCAAGCATTTGCGCGGCGCCTTGCGTATTGTTGTAAAGCACCACGCCTAAATTGGCAGGAATGGCAATAATGTCTAAATCGCCTTGAATAAACTTAGGGGTCAGCTCATTGGCAGAACCTGCAATAGTAAAGTTATATTGGTTTACTGTTTTGCCTTGCTCATTGTCCTCTAATAGCTTAACCATGCCCATTGAGGTAGGACCGGTTAAACCGCCTAAGTTGATGGCAATGCCCTCAACGGGTGTTTCTTGCTCAACTGCTTGCTCAGAAGTGCAAGCGGCCAAAGCTAAAACGCCAAGAGTTAAAATTAACAACATAATACATAGTTTTTTCATGATAAATCCCCTCTCTATTTTTATTTTTTTGCAGTAACAGTTTTTGCAATAACGCCGTTTAACATACCCAATTTACCTGAAAGCGAACTGACAACATCAGATGAAGCATCCATTACGATGCAGATAATAGCAATTCCCTTTTCTCGGTATGGGATTCCCATACGCCCCACAATGTAGCTGTCAAATGAATGGAGCAGGTCATTAATGGCTTCTGTCGCGGAGGAATTTTCAACAATAATGCTAACAACAGTAATTTTTGATTGCATTTTTTGTCTCCTTAAAATTGAAAATAAAAAAATTCCGCACTTGGAAGGAGCGGAAATATTAGAAAATTTACGCCTGCCTTCCTATTCGGGGCGTACCCAAATAATCAGTACAATTGATTTAAATAATATCCTCGTCGCGGGCGAACCTTTGGGGTTGGATAAATATAGTATAACCTATATTATTTTTAATTACAAGTACTTAACATAATATTTAATTTTAAAGAAAAACGGCTAAATTTAGCCGTTTTATCTTTTTAACGAATGTTATTTTTATTGTTAGAGTACTTGTTCGGTTTGCTGTTTTTTGTTTGGTTTTTATAGTTTTTTTGTTTTTTCCCTTTAACAATTTGCTGCTGTCTGTTGTCAAACATCTTACCGGCTTTTACTTCTTCTAATTGCAGCTCACTATTTCCAAAGGCCAGCTTTAAAGCAGCTGCGGCGATTTCTTCCATGTTGTGGCCCTGACGCTTCAATGTATTGATTATTTCACTGTACATCGAAGCATTGCCCTCTGTTATCATATTGTCTAGCAAGGCAGCGCGGTGCGCCATATTGGCGGCGCTAATTTGCGTTAGACTTGGTATAGAAATATTAGTAACGGAGGATTTGCTTAGGCGGACAATGTCGCTAAAAAGCGCCATTTGCCGTCTGCCGCAAACCAGAGTTAGCGCTTTACCGTCTTTGCCGGCACGGCCCGTGCGGCCAATACGGTGAACATAATATTCGGCCTGCTGGGGGATGTCATAGTTAATAACATAGTTGATATTATTAACATCAATACCGCGTGCTGCTACATCGGTTGCCACTAAAATTGCGATTTTACCTTGCTTAAAGTTATTCATAACTTTGGTACGCTGGGCCTGCGGTAAATCACCATGCAGTGCTTCGGCTTCAAACCCTTTTTCCAGTAAAAAAGCTGTAATTTCATCGGCCATTTTTTTTGTATTGCAAAAAACCAAAGAGCGCTGCGGCTGGTAATAATGCAATAGTAAATTTAATACCGCCTGTTTTTTACCAACGGGGCAATCAACATAAAGCTGTTCTATTTTAGCGGCTGTTACCTGAGTTTTGTTAATAGCCACAAGCTTGGGTGATTTTTGATATTGTTTAGTTAATTGTAAAATCCCTGCAGGCATGGTTGCCGAAAAGAGGATTGTTTGTCTTTCGTCGGGTGTATCGGCCAAAATCGTTTCGATATCCTCACGAAAACCCATAGACAGCATTTCATCAGCCTCATCTAAGACGACCATTTTAATATTGTTTAGTTTAATTGTGCCACGGCGCATATGATCCATAATTCGTCCCGGCGTGCCTATTACAATATTGGCGGTTTTTAAACGGAAGATTTGTTTTTCCATAGAAGCTCCGCCATAGACTTCGGCTGTATTAATACCGCTTTTAAATTTTGTCAGTTTTTCAATCTCGGTGCAGGCCTGCTGGGCCAGTTCGCGTGTGGGGCAGAGTACCAGCACCTGCAAAACCGGTTTATCTGCGTGATTGTCAATCAGCTCAATAGCCGGAATAGCAAAAGCTAGCGTTTTGCCTGTGCCGGTTTGTGATTGTCCGATGACATCTATCCCCTGTCTGATTAAGGGGATAATTTGTGATTGGATTCCGGTGGCACTGACAAAACCCATTTCGTCAACGGCGCGTTTGATTTTAGGAGTAAGCTCCATTTGCTCAAAAGATATTTCGTTCATTAAAAACCTCATTTCTTTAATTCATAAAAAAAAGCGAGGGTGCGCCTCGCTAAATTATAAGCATAATAGTAGTTGCTTAATAAATTATAACATATTATTTTAAATTGGTCAAGTATTCATTAATATGTTATATTAAAATTTAATTACGAGAAAAAATTATTGAAGAAAACAAGGGGGATTTTTCCCCCTTGTTTTCAACTGGTGGTTGAAGGACGGTGGCGGTAAGTTAAAAGATAAATAATTGCGCTGATACCCACCAATCCAAATATTATGCGGCTGATAACGGTTGAAGGTCCACCGAAAATTGCGGCTACTAAATCATATTGAAAAAAGCCGATCAGCCCCCAGTTTAGTGCTCCGATAATAATTAATGCCAGTGCGATGTTTGCTAATGCTTTCATCTTTTTTACACCTCCGCCCATATTTTATACAAAAATATAAAAAATATACATTATATGACAAAATGAATAGTGAGCTTAATTGGTAATTATCATTAACCATACTTGAGTTTTAAGCTATATAAATAACTCGAAACAACAGAATTGAATACTATTGTATTATTAACAGGTATTTGAATTTTCGTCCGGAGAGCACGCTCATAATCTTTGGATGTAAAATGATTTATTGCTTGATTAATCTTTGAATTTAAAATCTGTTTTATCGGTTATGAGGTCACTGCCGTCGATTTTGGTAATATGTGAGGAACCTTTCTGCATAAATCGAATTATGATGGCAAAACATGATAGGCAGACGGTGTTCTTACAGCATTCAATTAAAAAGCCGGTCTAATCAATAGGCTCAAGGCGGTTTATAAGCAGTATTTATCAAATTGTTTAATACAGTCGTTAAAATATGCGAAGCCCGGACATACAGAAGAGAGAGCCTCGTCGGTTCCCTCTTCTGTTTCTAACGATGCTAATGACTTTATTCCGGTTCACATACCTAACATTATTTCAATCCACAGCCGTAGCTGACATTCTAAGATTACCATAACCTACCTTAAAATTTTGTCGAGATTTCATGGCTTTTAAAAAATATACTCAAACTAGGCGGTGCTCGAATCATCATTTTTTTCACCTCTATATCACATTATGCTTTGCTCATTTAAGTTATTCATGTACCTAACATTAAATATTTAATGGATATAGAAAGGTGAAAAATCAACTGTGCCAGTAATCTTGCAGCACAGCCTGATCCATCACCGCTGAACAGTCCCATTGTTGCAATAATAAACACACTCTTGCCTTCAAATACTTTTCCGTGCCGCTAAAATAAACTCCAATCATGTTTTTTTTCTTGCCTGTAAAGCTAATATAAATAATCTTTGTTTGAGTATATCAAAGGTAAAATAAAAAAGCCATGTACGAGCTTAAATCTCATACATGACTTTTCGTTGGTGCGGCTGAAGGGACTTGAACCCCCACGAAGTTGCCCCCACTAGAACCTGAATCTAGCGCGTCTGCCAATTCCGCCACAGCCGCAAGCACAAAATTAATTTTAGCATAATGTAAAAAAAAAATCAAGTGTTTTCTTGCGTGTTTTCTGAGTTATTAATAAAAGAATTTACCGATGTGTCTGATTGCAAGTGTAAACCTTCTGCCATCTTTTTAGTAAATTCGTCTTCGTCTAAAATAAACATAGCGTAAGCTTGGTCTTCTGTTAAACCAACTTTTAAGCTCTCGCTGATTTGAGTAAACAAACCTGAATAATTGTCGTAAGCTTTATCAGGAGTTGATAAAAATAAATAATAATGAATCCCGTTAAAAGGTGCGTAATAAATTGCTTCGGTCTGCCATTTTTGGTTATTATTGTCAGTGCCGCAAAGCAGTAAACGGCAACCGTTACCGTTAAGTCCAAAATTCATCTGCTTTACCAGCTCAACCTCAGTTAAAAATTCACCGAGCATATTACTGATAATTTGTTGCTGGTCATCCTGCGAGTGATAATCCATTCCGCCGATTTCGGGATAAATATTTATAACAATATCGTTATTTTTTGATACAACATATGCGCCGCCTGAATCAGAATTATTGATTTGCCATTCTGACGGCAATAATATGCTGTATCCCGAGGGATGCTCATAAAGAGCGGGATTCAGCTCTTTAAGCGATACTTTTTCTTGATAGGCACAAGCCGTAAATATTATACTAATACAAATTATAGTTAAAAATACTGCAATTTTATTAATCTTCTTCAAAAAAATTATCTCCCTTGACAGCTTCAGTTAAAAGCAATAGTACCTTATCAACAGTTTGTGTGCGGATAGCATCTCTGTCACCTTCAAATTGAAAACGAAAAGCGACAACACTTTTATTAATGGCAAGTCCGACAAATATTAAACCAACCGGTTTTTGTTCAGTACCTCCGTCGGGGCCGGCAATACCCGTAATAGAAACATTTACATCCGCGCCTGAAAGCGCTTGCAAGCCTTGAGCCATTGAGCAGGCCGTTTGTGCGCTTACGGCACCGTATTGTTCTAATTCTGCACTTGGAACTTTTAAAAGCATGTGTTTTGTTTCATTTGAATAAGTCACCACTCCGCATGAAAATACAGAAGAGCTGCCTCTGCTTGAGGTGATAGCAGCCGCAAGCAACCCACCTGTACAGGACTCCGCGGTAGCCACGGTTTTATTTTTAGCTTTAAATTGTGAAATAAGCTCCGCTGCTTGGGATTTTGTATCTAACATGGTTCCTCCTTATTCGGCTTTGCCGTTTAAAAAGCTGCGGCAGCCTTTAAAATAATCATACCCTGAATAAAGGGTGAAAAACAAGGCAATATATGTCATAATTATGGCAAAAATATGCCAGAAGCCTGCGGTCAGCCACGCTGTTAATAAAGGATCATATTGCAAAAGAAGCAAACATACGGCTATAATTTGTGTAACGGTTTTAATTTTACCAAGTTTAGAGGCGGCTATAACTACACCCTCTTTAACGGCAAGCGTGCGCAAGCCGGTTACGGCGAATTCGCGGGCTATAATTAAAACAACTATCCACGCATCAAGTCTGCCCATACCAACCAAGGCTATTAAAGCAGTTGATACCAGCAGCTTATCGGCCAGCGGATCTAAAAATTTACCTAAAGTTGTTACCTCTCCCCTGCTGCGCGCAAAATAGCCGTCAAGCCCGTCGGTAGCCGAAGCAATAATAAAAATCAGAGCAGCAATCATATCTGCACGGTTGATCGGCAGCATTAAGACAATTAAAAAAACAGGTATCAGTAATATTCGGCTAATAGTTATTTTATTGGCAAGCGTCATATTATTTCTCCTATCATATCATAAATATCTGTTGAAGTAATTGCAACCTTAACAAAGCTTCCAATCGGAAGCGGCTCCGGTGAGCTGAAGTAAATAACACCATCTACTTCGGGCGCTTGATATTGGCTGCGGCCGATATAGCGATATATTCCATCACAAAGGGAACTCTCCTGCTCTTCAACTAAGACAAGCAGTCTTTGGCCGATATATTCTTGCAGTTTTTTTGCACTGATTTGTGCCAATAGCCGGCCGGTTTTTTCTGCGCGCCTTGCTTTTGTTTCGCGACGGCATTGGTGCTCAAAGCTGTAAGCGGGGGTATCCTGCTCTCTGCTGTAAGCAAAAACACCTGTCCAGGTAAAGTGCCCCTCTGCTAGAAAATCCAATAGCTCGGCAAAGGCGGCTTTATCCTCGGATGGGAAGCCGACCATAACGGTTGTTCGTAAAGCGCAATCGGGTAAATATTTTTTTATCAGCTCAAGCTTTTGGGTAATTTCTCTGCGGTCGCCCTCTCTGTTCATATTAGCTAAAACTCTACCGTTGATATGCTGAAGCGGTAAGTCTAAATAATGACAGATATTGGGATTGGCGGCCATTACCTTTAATAAACCTTCACTAAGGCGTGTCGGGTACAGATAAAGCAGTCTGATCCAAGGAAAATCTATTTTAGCTAATTTATCAAGCAGCTCAGGCAAATGACATTTGCCATCAAAATCTTCTCCGTAACGGGTAAGGTCTTGAGCTATCACGACTAGCTCTTGCACGCCCTCGGCGCGCAGCTTTTGCGCTTCGGTTACTATATCATCTTGCCTACGGCTTTTTAATGGGCCCTTTAACTGTGGGATCAAACAATAACTGCAGCAATTGTCGCAGCCGTCGGCAATTTTTAAATAAGCGGTATAAGGCGGAGTGGCGCGGCGGCGCAGCAAATATAAATCGCTGGGCAAACAAGCTACCTGCGGTTTTAAATTAAATTTTGTGCTAATAATTTCTGTAATGCGGTTGTACTCATTACCGATAACCTCATCAAGCTCAGGCATTGCCTTAAGCATTTCTGAGCGGTATTTTTCGCCCATACAACCGACAGCCAGCAGCAGACGACATTTGCCCTTGTTTTTATATTCAGCTAAGCGCAGGATTTCGGCAATAGTTTCTGCTTTAGCGGCCTCTATAAAAGCGCAGGTATTAACAATTATAATATCCGCTTCTGAAGGGTTTTCCGTCAAATTAAAGTGAAAGACGGCCAGTAATCCGGCCATCATTTCGCTTTCAACAAGGTTTTTGGAACAGCCCAAACTTAAAAGATGGACAAAAAGCCCTGTGTCTTTGTTTGCTTTTAATACCATTATTGTGAATACTCCTCAGCAAAAAACTCTTTAGTAACAACCTCTCCGTTTTTACCAAACGGCTCTTGAGTAATACTATTAACTATTACTTTTACAACACCGGAATTACCAAAAACGATTTTGTAATATTTATCATCGGTTAAGGTAAGTTCCTCCCCTTTTTGCAGGGTAACATTGGTGTAAGTTCCATCATAAGCGGTGGCGCCAATCCAGCATTTACCCTCTGCGGCTGATATTTTAATTTCTAAAGGAACAATAACAGGAGCGGCAGGAGTATTGGTATCCGTATCGTCCGGTTGATCAATATTTGGAACTACCGGTGGTTCAACAGGAGTTTGCGGTTC
>JAQVWQ010000014.1:21924-23304 GCA_028709615.1 Clostridia bacterium
TGCCATTTTTTGAGTGGTGTATGATTAGCCTTTTTAATGGCCTTCTTGCTGTCATAGTTGATGATACTTTCTGCATTTTCTTCTACTTTATCTTTTTCTTCATAAAGCTCTTTATATGAATTAACAATTTCATCTGCGGAAATATTTAAGAAGCGGCCGTACGAGCGCATAAAACCAATTGCATAAGTGAAATCGGGTAATGCATTATCATTGTCGTTTTCTATTGCCGACAAATATTTGGTAGGTATATGAGTGGCTCTTTCAACATCGGCTAAAGTCAAGCCTTTTGCCTCTCGTGCCTCTCGAAATTGTGAACCGCCGCTTAACATCTTCTTTCTCCGTTCGTAAAGGATTAAATTTATATATTCATTTATAATTCAATATAAACGGTCTTATTCCTGCCTGAAAATTGAAAAACTTCTTAGCGGTTTGTAAAGCGCTCATTAAATTGTTCCATTGTCATTAAGATTGTTCTGGGTTTGGCTCCTTCCGGAGGGCCTACAACGCCGTGCGCCTCTAAAATGTCCATTAATCGGCCTGCCCGCGGGTTACCGATCCGTAACCGTCTTTGTAAAAACGAAGTAGATGCCTGTCCGGTGGTTATAATAATCTGACCCGCCTCATAGAGCAAGGGGTCTTCGTCGCAATCGGAATTCGTACCTTCAGACTTCTCATTTATAGCTACATTAAAGACTTCTTCGCCAAAATATTTGGGCTGGGCTTGTTCGCAGCAGTACTTAACCAAGCGTTGAATATCCTTTTCGTCAATAAATGTACCTTGAACTCGAATTGGCTTTGCGGCGCCTGAAGGATGGTAAAGCATATCGCCCCTGCCTAATAGCTTCTCGGCTCCGCCCATATCCAAAATTGTGCGTGAATCGATGGAGGAAGTAACCGCAAAAGCAATGCGGGAGGGAATATTAGCTTTAATTAAGCCGGTAATGACATTGACAGAGGGTCGTTGTGTTGCCACAATCAGATGAATTCCGGCAGCTCTTGCCATTTGTGCTAAGCGGCAGATGGCATTTTCTACATCAGCGGGAGCTACCATCATCAGGTCGGCTAACTCATCAATGATTACCACGATTTGCGGCAATGGCTTATCGGGATTAACGCTGTTATAAGATTTAAAGTCTTTTACTGCATTGGCAGCAAAAAGACTGTAACGGTTTTCCATTTCCAATACGGCCCATTTTAAGCAGCCCGCGGCTTTTTTGTTATCTGTAACAACCGGAGTAATTAAATGAGGAAGCCCGCTGTAATTAGACATTTCTACTTTTTTGGGGTCAATTAAAATCAGCTTTAATTCATCAGGCTTAGCTTTAAATAAAAAACTGCAAATGATCGAGTTTAAGCAAATACTTTTACCCGAACCTGTAG
>JAQVWQ010000084.1 GCA_028709615.1 Clostridia bacterium
ATTGTCCCGAAAAATTTACCAATGTGACCAACGGAATTGCCCACCGCCGTTGGCTCTGCCAGTCAAACCCAAAGTTGACGGCGCTGCTTAATGAGCTGATTGGTACGGGATACCAGAAAAACGCCGAGGAATTGCGCTTATTGCGTAAATTTAGCGGTGATAACGCTGTTTTGTCTAAGCTGCAAGAAATTAAATTGGCCAACAAGCATACCTTTGCCAGTGATTATTTTAAGCAAAGCGGCCGTTTGCTTAACCCCGAAAGTATTTTCGATGTGCAGGTTAAAAGACTGCATGAGTATAAAAGACAGCTCTTGAATGCCTTGCGCTTACTTTCTGTTTATCTGGATTTGCAGGAAAATCCCGATTTGGATATTTTGCCCCGAACCTATATTTTCGGCGCTAAGGCTGCCTCCAGCTATGTAATGGCTAAGGAAATCATTCGCTTTATTTACCATCTGGGGGCGGAAATTTCTCATAATCCGCGAGTGAACGAAAAATTGAGCGTGGTTTTTGTCGAAAATTATTGCGTTTCGATGGCTGAACGGTTGATGCCGGCGGCTGAGGTCAGCGAGCAGATTTCTTTGGCCGGTAAAGAGGCCAGCGGTACAGGTAATATGAAGCTGATGATTAACGGAGCGCTGACCATCGGCACGCTTGACGGCGCCAATGTGGAAATTGCCGAGGCAGTTGGCGCAAAAAACATTTTTCTTTTTGGTATGCAAAAGGATGAGGTACAAAAGCTTTGGCAGCGCGGTTACAGCTCAAGCCATTTGTACCAGTATAATCCGAATATCAAGCGCGTAATCGATCGTTTGTTTTATCCTATCAACGGAGAGGATTTTAGCGGCATAGCCCGTTATTTAGTGATTGGCGAGCGTGGTATAGCCGACCCTTATATGTGTCTGGCAGATTTTCAGGATTATTGCCGCGTGCAAAAGAACATTGATGAGTGCTATCGTAACAACCATTTGTGGAATGAGCTGTCGTTGGTCAATATCGCCGAGGCCGGCCGTTTTGCCGCAGACCGCGCCATTGATGAGTACGCAAAAAAAATCTGGCGTATCGAAACTGTTGAATAACTATGGAAAAGATCAGGCATTTACCGAATAAGATAATTTATCGCAATCCGGCGGCAGCTCCAGCCGCCGGTATTTCGCTTGAGCTAAAAGCGGATTTTAGCCGCCGTTTGGCCGCCAAAGCTTATAATTTATATGTTTGGCCGGATGAGGGCCGGGCGCAGCTTTATCCGCTTGCTTGGGAGGGGCTTGCAGATGGTTTTGACCGCTGCGGATGCCGCCTTTGTTTAAAAGAAGCCGGTCTTTATTGGTATCGTTTTGAGGCTGTGTCAATAACAAATGAGGTGGTGGCGGCATCCGATCAATATCAATTGACTTGTTATGAGCCTGATTTTGTAACGCCAAATTGGCTTGGCGGCGGTATTTGCTATCATATTTTTGTTGACCGTTTTTGCCGTGTGGAATCTGACGGAGAGCCTTATCCTAACAGGATGCGCAGCGATTGGGGCGGGATACCCGAGTATTTGCCGGATCAGGCGGGAATTGTTCGTAACGATGATTTTTTTGGCGGCAATTTGCGGGGTATTATCTCTAAGCTGGATTATTTACAGAGCTTGAGTGTTAATTGTCTGTATTTAAGCCCGATTTTTCGTGCCGCCTCCAATCATAAGTATGATACAGGCGATTTTAGGCAAATTGATCCGGCCTTCGGTACCTTTGAGGATTTTCAGCAGCTCGCGGCGGAAGCGGATAAAAGAGGGATTCGTTTGCTTTTGGACGGTGTTTTCAGCCATACGGGTGACGACAGCCGCTATTTTAACAAATACGGGAATTATAGTGATTTAGGCGCATACCAATCGCCAAATTCGCCATATTATCAATGGTATAAATTTAATCATTACCCCGATGATTATGATTGCTGGTGGGGCATCAAAACCTTGCCTGAAGTTGATGAAGATAATTTAAATTACCGTGATTTTATTTGCGGTGAGCAGGGAGTCGTCCGTTATTGGCTGCGTAACGGCGCCGGTGGTTTTCGTTTGGATGTGGCCGATGAACTGACCGACGGCTTTTTGGAGGCTTTGCGCCGGGCGGTTAAGAGCGAAAAGCCCGACGCCTTGTTAATTGGCGAGGTTTGGGAGGAGGCTTCTACAAAAAAAGCCTACGGGCAGCGCCGTCATTATTTTGCAGGACGGCAGCTGGACGGTGTTATTAACTATCCCTTTAGGGAAGCTGTTATTAATTATTTGCGTTCGGGCGACTGTGCGCATTTAGCGCAAACAGTGCAGCAGATTTGGAATAATTACCCGCCGCCCGTACATAATTGTTTAATGAATGCCTTTGCCAGCCATGATACCCAAAGGCTGATAACGGCCTTGGCGGGAAGACAACCCGCTGCCGATAAAAGCGTTTTGGCAGTCACCCGCTTGTCTGAGCAAGAATATGCCCGCGGTAAAGAGCTGGTTAAAATTGCCGCTTGTTTGCAGTTCTTTTTGCCCGGGTTCCCTTGTATTTATTACGGAGAAGAAATCGGTATGGAGGGCTACGGTGATCCGTTTTGCCGCCGCTGTTATCCGTGGGGAGCTGAGGATCAGGATCTATTAGCTCATTATCGTACCTTGGGTAAAATTCGCCGTAAGGCAGATTTTTTAGCAAGGGCGGATTTTCGCATTCTTTATGCTGAAGGCGGCGTCTTTGTCTTTGCCCGCACCTGTGGGGAAAAAGCCCTGGTATGTGCAGTAAATTGCGGCAGCGAGCCTGTTGATTTAATTATGGAGGAAGCGTTTTTTGATTGTTTTTCCGGAGAAGAAATAGCAGGTATTTTGTCGATAACGGAGAATAATTATAAAATTGCGGTCGGTATGACCGAAAAGGAGGTACAACAATGGGCTATCGTGAACAATACGAAAAATGGCTGAAAAGCCCTGTTATAGATGAAGAAACCCGTGTTCGTTTACAAAATTTAAATGATGAAAAAGAGATCGAAAACCGCTTTTACCGCATGCTCGACTTTGGTACGGCCGGCCTGCGCGGAATTATGGGTGACGGCCTTTACATGATCAACAAATATACCGTTCGTTATGCTACGCAGGGCTTGGCTGATGTTATTGCCGCCGAGGGTGACAGGGCTAAAGCCGGCGGCTGCTGTATTGCTTACGACAGCCGCAACCACTCGCAGGAGCTGGCTTATGAGGCCGTCAAGGTTTTGGCCGCCAACGGCATTGCCTGCTATATTTTTGATGAGCTGCGCCCTACTCCCGAGCTGTCCTTTGCCGTGCGCTATTTGGGAGCGACAGCGGGTATTAATATTACCGCCAGCCATAATCCCAAAGAATATAACGGCTATAAGCTTTATTGGTCAGACGGTGCGCAGATTGCCCCCGAGCTGGCCGCTAAAATCTCTCACAGGATTGCGGCGCTGGATATTTTTGCTGATGTTAAGGTGCTGCCTGAGGGAAAAAGCTCTCCTTTAATTAAGGTAATCGGTCAAGAGATCGACGAAGCTTATTTACAAAAGGTTTTAGAGCAGTCTTTAAATAAAGATTTGGTTAGGCGCGCCGCTGATGATTTTTCTTTGGTTTACACGCCCTTTCATGGAGCCGGCTACCGTTTGGTACCTGAGTGCCTGCACCGTTTAGGTTTTAAAAACATTATTACGGTACCCGAACAAATGGAAGTTGACGGAGACTTTCCGACCGTTATTTCTCCCAACCCCGAAAATAAAGAGGGCTTTACTGCCGCTATTGAGTTGGCGCGGCGCAATAAATGCGATTTAATCATCGGTTCCGATCCCGATTGCGACCGCTTGGGTGTTTTAATCCGTGACGGAGATGATTTTTTATGTCTGACAGGTAATCAAATCGGCGTATTGTTATTGAATTATATTATCAGAACCCGTCAAGAGCAGGGGATCTTGCCTGTTAATGCCGCTGCCTGCAAGAGCATTGTATCCACGCCGATGGCTGATGCTGTTTGCGCTAAGTACGGCGTGGAAATGTTTTCTGTGCTGACAGGTTTTAAATTTATCGGCGAAAAGATCAAAGAATTTACGCAAACAGGGAGCCATGAGTTTATATTTGGCTTTGAGGAGAGTAACGGCTATTTAACAGGCTCTTACGCACGCGATAAAGATGCTGTTTTAGCCGCCATGCTGACGGCGGAGATGGCCTTGTGGTATAAACAACAGGGGCTTTCATTGGTGCAGGGGTTGAGGGATTTATTTGGCGAATTTGGCTATTATAAAGAAACAGTACTTTCTTTTTCGATGAAGGGTGTTGACGGGCTGTTAAAAATGCAGAAATTGGGTCATAAGCTGCGCCGCGATCTGCCTTCTCAATTAGGGGGCAGCAAGCTGGTCAGCGTTTGTGATCTTTTAACGGGAGAAACCCTGGATGTAGCTACCGGTAAGATTGACTCGACGGATCTGCCGCGTGCCGATGTTTTGTTTTATCATTTGGTTGACGGGTCGCAGATTGTTTTTCGCCCCTCCGGTACTGAGCCGAAGGTAAAGTTTTATATTATGCTTAAAGCGGCTACCGAGCAGGAGGCCCGGGTATGCGAAACAGCCTTTATTGATGCGGTCTGCGCTTTAGTTGATTCTTTTGAATAAAGAAATTTAGGGGAAGGGATTATTGACAATGAAGACTATTGCAGATTATTTGGATGAGGAAATTTTGGCCTTGGTTGAAAAACCCGCTCAGTATATTGGCGGTGAGTTGAATTCTTATCATAAGGAATGGGACAAGGCCCGCTGTAAAATGGTTTTTTGTTTTCCCGATTTTTACGAAATCGGTATGAGCCATTTAGGTCTGCGCCTGCTTTATGAGGCCGTTAACCGCGAGGAAGACTTATTAATGGAACGCAGCTTTGCCGTTATGCCCGATATGGAGGAATTACTGCGCAGTCACAATTTGCCGCTTTTTTCCTGGGAGAGCAGAAGTTCTTTAAAGGATTTTGATATTGTCGGCTTTACCTTGCAATATGAGTTGTCTTATACAAATGTTTTAAATATGCTTAATTTAGCTAAAATTCCGCTTTTTTCTGAAGCCCGTTGTTTGAGCTGGAAAAATCCTTTGGTAATTGCCGGCGGACCTTGTGCCTATAACGCCGAGCCTTTGGCCGAATTTATTGATTTATTTACCTTGGGAGAGGGAGAGGAGTCCTTGCCTGAATTGATGCGCTTGTTAGCGGGTTTTAAGGCAAAAGGCGGCTTAAAAACCGACTTTTTAAAGGAAGCAGCTAAAATCCCCGGTATTTATGTGCCTTCGCTTTATCAGATTTCTTATGATAAAAAGGGACAAGTTGCCGCCTTTGTTTCCGAAGAGGGAGCACCTGTGCCGGTTGTTAAGCGTGTGATCGAGGATTTTGACTCTTCCGTGTTTCCCGATAAGTGCTTGCTGCCTTTTACAGGCATAGTTCACGATAGAATGATGCTGGAGATCATGCGCGGCTGTACCAGGGGCTGCCGTTTTTGTCAGGCCGGTATGATTTATCGCCCCGTGC
>JAQVWQ010000015.1 GCA_028709615.1 Clostridia bacterium
GCCGTATAGGCGTGGCCGCGGGCAATAATATTTTTAATTAAGTCGATAATATCAGGGATATGCTCGGTTACGCGGGGATGGATATCAGCCTTTAAAACATTTAATTGGCTTGCATCTTCAAAGTAGGCTGCAATATATTTTTCGGCTACGGCTTGCGGAGAAATTCCTTCAGAGCCCGCGCGGTTGATAATTTTATCATCAACATCGGTAAAGTTCTGTATATAGGTGACATTATAGCCGCGCCAAATAAAGTAACGGCGCATCGTATCAAAAACGACGAGCGGGCGGGCATTACCCAAATGAATATAATTATAGGTGGTGGGTCCGCAGCAATAGATGCTGACGGCGCCTTCTCGTAGGGGGATAAATTCTTCTTTTTGATTGTTAAGAGTGTTGTAAACCCGGATAGTCATTTTTTATTCCTCCGCTACACTAGATAAAATGTTATTATTTTGTATTTAATAATTATATAACATTCGGGCACTAAAGGCAATTATTTTTTTGTACGGCCGTGTAGGTGAGTTAATGATCTGTTATAAAAAAGGAATAAAAATTCAACAAAACAGCTGTATTGTAAATATATTCTATCCGACACTCCAAATAATAAACGGTTCTGCGGACAAAGTCGGCAGAACCGTTATCAGTAGATTAGTTATTGCTTTTCTTTAACAATGATGCTTTTACTGCGCCCTTTGGATCTTTTATTAGCAAAATGATAAGCCATAAAATTAAGCCCAGTGCTATAACAGAAAATCCAAGATATAAATCGTTGATTATATCTTCGATTGCAGGGTTAAAGTATTCTTCATGCAGCTCTGCATATTCAAAAATTGCATCACCGAGCCACATTAAGGAAGCACCCCAGTACATATAGCAGAGAATACTGATTTTCATATTGTCGTTAGGTGCTTTTTTATACCAGATAATCGTACAGATAATTGCCGCAAAAACGGTAATAAGTAATGTCATATCAGAATCCCTCCTCTTTTACACAACAGTAGTTTTAGCCTTTAAGGCTTTCTTTGTCATGTATTTAGAAACTAAAACAATTCCTAACCAAGTTAATGTAACTATTACTGCCATTGTGACCCCAATGGTGGACATTTCTTGAAGCATCGCAGAAGTTTCCGCAGGATCGCTAGCCGCAGTTAGGAATGGGAACCATGGCACTACCTCGCCATGCCAGACATGCTCGTATGCCAATAGGAAAGCACCGCCCCATAAAAGACGGGTTAACCACATCAGTTTATTAGATAAACTGATTTTTGGTTTTTCGACTGCCTCAACGGTAGCGTTTGCATGATTGGTGTTGACTGCAATCTTTGCTTCTTTTTTTTCTTTGGATTTGATTACCTGTGCAACTACGGTAACTACAACAGCTTCAGCTGCCGGAACAAGAAAACATGCCATGCTAAATTCCTCCTTGTATAATATAATTATGATAAATAATGTGTTGCCCAGAGCTTGTAAAAATAAAAAAGGTATAAACTTTTCTGCAGAAAAATTTATACCTTCATAGTATATATTAATATTCTATTTTTACAATCTTTTGGACAAAAAACAAAATCAGCTTCATGCTGAATTTTAAATTATTATAGCGCAGAATAACCAATTTGTCAATATGAAAACCTGCATTTTTTGCATAGCCGCTTTTCTTCCCGCATACTTAATATTAAAAGGGGGGAAGTCGGGCATGGAATGCGGTGAATTGCTGCCTTTTTTATTGTCAATAATCAATATAGTAATTCTAGATTTATTATTATCTGCGGATAATGCGGCCGTAATCGGTATGGCAATTTGCCGTTTGCCGGAAGATTTGCGCAAAAAGGCAGCTTTTTGCGGTACGGGTGCGGCCATAGGTTTAAGGATAATATTTACGGCTTTTGCCGCTCATTTGCTTATCTTTCCCTATTGTCGGGCGGCGGGGGGGCTATTGCTGCTTGTTATTACCTGGAAGCTTTTACGCGATAATTCGTTTGAATACCAACCGCAGCTACATTCAGCCTCCGGCTTTTGGCAGGCCGTAGGGCTGATAATAGTAGCTGATTTTTCGATGGCTTTGGATAATGTGCTGGCTGTGGCCGGAGCCGCGCAGGGACATACGGTTTTGGTGGTGTTTGGCCTGTTGCTTTCTGTACCGATTTTGGTTTTTTGTTCGGCGGCGATTGCCGGGTTGATGGAGCGGCACCCTTTTTTATTATGGCTGGGTGCCGCCGTGCTGTTACATACCGCTTTGTCAATGATATTTCAGGATAAGGCCTTAGGATTACAGGTGCGTCTTGGTAATTGTGCCGCTTATCCCTGGCTGGGTGCCGCTTTACTGCTGGTTGCGGGTTTTTGGAAAGGCTGTTTTACCCGCTCAAAAGGTTAAGAAGTATATTATTATATAAATTGCGGTTTTCTTGCTTTTAAAGCCCTTGTATGCTACACTAAAAGGAAAAAAGAGGTGACGGTTTTGCTTAAAGACCACGATTTACAGGAAGAGGTTGTGGGCTTACGGCGCCGATTTCATCAAATACCCGAGGTTGGTTTGCTTTTGCCTAAAACAAGAGCTTTAATTATTGCTGAGCTGGAAAAAATGTCGATTGAGTATGTTTGCTCACAAAAAAGCAGCGGGCTTGTGGCCGGTGTAAAGGGTAAAGGTAAAGGAAGAACAATTGCTTTGCGCGCTGATATGGACGCTTTGCCGATTACCGAAGCAACGGGGCTTCCCTTTTCTTCACAGCATGAAGGGCAAATGCACGCTTGCGGACATGATTGCCATCTGGCAATGCTATTGGCTGCGGCTAAAATTTTAAACACTAATAAAGACAGCTTTGGCGGTACAGTAAAATTTGTCTTTCAGGCGGGTGAAGAAACGGCCGAGGGCGCGCGGATTATGATTGACGAAGGCTTATTGGCCGGTGTAGAGCAGATATTTGCTATTCATATCGGCACTCTATGGGGTACTCAGTATCCGGCCGGTACAATGGTGATTGTTCCCGGCTGCTGTAAGGCTTCTTATGATAAATTTACAATTACGGTTTATGGTAGTGGTTGTCATGGCTCTACTCCGGAAAAAGGAGTGGATCCGATTGTTATTTCGGCGCAGCTGGTTTTGGCCTTGCAGGAGCTGATAGCAAGGGAAATCTCGGCCGTCAAGCCGGCGGTTGTTACTATAGGCCAAATCCATGGCGGTAATCAATATAATATCATTCCCGATCAGGTGGTGATTGAGGGTACAATTCGGGCCTTGAGTGAAGAGGTCAGGCAATATGCGGCGCGGCGCATTCGTGAGCTTGCCGAGAGTATCGGCAAGGCTTTTCGCGGCAGCTGCCGTGCAGAGATGATTTGGGGCGCACCCCCTGTAATTAACGATGCGGCTTTAGCGCAAAAAGCGGTGCGGGCGGCAATTTCGGCACTGGGTTCCGATAAAGTAATAACCTCTGTATCTGCTCCCAGTATGAGCGGAGATGATTTTTCTTGTTTTTTGCAGCAAGCAGATGGGGTCTATATGTTCTTTAGTTCCGTAAATGCGGCTAAGGGTTGTGATTATCCTCATCATAACGCTAAATTTAATGTAGATGAGGATGTATTGGCGCAAGGCGCAGCCTTTTGGGTAGAATTAGTTAAGGAATTATTGCCACTCGGTGAATAATATAGATCTGCATATTGAGCTTTATAGCTTAACAGCAGCCGTTTTATATAAACGGCTGCTGTTTTTGTTTAATATTATTAATATCAATCGCCGATAAAATCAATAAAGGGCAAGTTTTTTATCGGCTTGAGCAGGCAAATTGCTTGGGCTGCCAGGCCTTCGCCTCTGCCTGTAAAACCAAGGGCTTCGGTGGTTGTTGCTTTAACGGAGATTGAGGAAATATCGGTCTCCAGCGCTTCGGCTATGTTTTGCCGCATATGAGGAATGTAAGGCGCAATTTTGGGTTTTTGGGCAATGATTGTACTGTCGATATTGACGACAGATAAATTGTTCTGTTTTAAGAGGGCAAGACATTGTTGTAAAAGCCAAAGGCCGGATATGTCTTTAAAACGCTCCTCTGTATCGGGAAAATGCTGACCTATATCACCTAAAGCCGCGGCTCCCAAAAGTGAGTCTGCTATGGCATGACAAAGAACATCAGCATCACTGTGACCCAAAAGGCCAAGGTAGTAGGGGATTTCCACGCCTCCCAAAATCAGCAGGCGGTTTTCTGTCAGGCGGTGAACATCGAAGCCTGTTCCTATTCTCAAGCGAGCTACCTCCTTTTGCTGATAATCAGTTCGGCCAACAAAAAGTCGCTTGCCGTGGTGATTTTTAAGTTCTCGTCATGAGACATTACCGGTGTGACGGTTTTGCCCAAAGCCTCAATTAAGCCGGCATCATCAGTAGCTCGGATGTTGTTTAAGGCTGCTTTCAGCAAAGCCTCGCCATATAAGGCTCGGGCGAAAACCTGCGGAGTTTGGGCCGCTAAAAGCAGTTCACGGGGAACGGTAGCGGCTATTTGGCCGTCTTCGGACAATTGTTTGATTGTGTCCTTGACGGTGGTGCATAAAATGGCAGCCCCTGTTTTTTCCGCAGCGGTCAGCACCCTGTTTAAATCTTCGGCGGTTAAAAGGGCACGGGCGGCATCGTGAATAGCTACAAGCTCTGCGTTATTTGCTACCTTGGCAAAAGCCAGCGCTACGGAATCTTGGCGCGTTATACCGCCGGTGACGATTTTAACAGCTTTGTGAAAAGGAGCGGCAATAGAACGAACCTCGGCTTCTTCCCCGGCTGCCGCAGCAATAATAATTTCGCAAACAGCCGGGTGTTCGTTAAGTGTTGCTAAAGAATAGGCTAAAACCGGTTTACCGCCGATTTCTGCCAGTATTTTATTTTTACCTAAGCGCAGGCGTTCCCCTCGCCCTGCGGCTAAAAGGAGCGCAGATACTCTACTTTTCAAGAGCCAATCCCTCCGTGTTTTTTGTGCCGTCCGAATTACGCGCCGTCTTATGACGGGCAAAAATCATTCTGCCGGCCGAGGTTTGCAGCACGCTTGTAACAACAACGGGAATAGTCTTGCCGATAAAGCGTTTACCGTTTTCAATGACAATCATTGTACCGTCATCTAAATAGGCAACCCCTTGACCGGGAACATTCCCTTCTTTAATGACCTGTACGGTTAGTTCTTCACCCGGAATCAGTACGGGTTTGACGGCATTGGAAAGCTCGTTAATATTAAGAACCTTAACCTGTTGTAATTGTGCAACCTTGTTTAAATTAAAATCATTGGTTAAGACCACACCGTTTATATCCTGGGCCAGCTTAAGCAATTTGCTATCTACCTCGGGGATATCAGGATAGTCCAGTTCGGATATAACAATGGAGCCGGAAAAGTTTTCGCGGATTTGGTTCATAATATCCAAACCGCGGCGACCGCGGGTGCGCTTGAGGGGGTCGGCGGAATCAGCGATGTGGCGCAGCTCCTCTAAAACGAAGTTAGCAATAACCAATTCCCCTTCAATAAAGCCCGTGCGGTAAATATCGGCAATTCTGCCGTCAATAATAACGCTGGTATCAAGGACTTTGGGTAAAATAAGCTTATTAAAGTCTTTGGCTTTTTCAGTTTTATCCTGGCGTTTTGCGGACATATTGCGAAAATCGATACGCTTTTTATAGCCGACAACAAGGCCGATATAACCAAAAACCAAAGAGAAAATAATAGAAAGATATGGGCCGACATAAGCAACCTCACGGAAGGCTACGCCGAGCAGACTGGCAATAAGAAGGCCAGCTATAAGACCGATAACACTGCCAATAATGTCAACTACGGAAATTTTGGCAAGCTCGTGCGCCAGTTTTTCGGTTAACTTTTCAATTCCTTTAACAATAGCAGGAGTAACAAAAGCTCCGATTGAGCCGGCGCCTAAGGTAACAACGATTAAGCAGGCAATAAATGCAGGTTTGCTTTGGGTTAAATAAATAATTCGCTCTCCGAGTGCCAGCATAAAAACAAAACCAGCCAAAGCAAAGGTTATGGTAATGGCAACAAAAGCTATCTTTTTCAGCATATTCTCACCTCCTTTATTAAGTTATAGTTTTTAATAAAAATGTCAAAGGCAAAATCGCCCCCTTTATAAAAAATTTATCTATTTTAATTCAAGGCTTTAGCCTAAGGCCTGATGATCGGCAAAAAGATCTGATATGGTTGACAATACCTGCTCTTCACTTTCGTTTTCTACCAGCATCAATTCGGAAACGAGGATGCGTTTGGCATAGTCCAGCATCTTTTTTTCGCCGGCAGATAAGCCGCGCTTACGATCTCTGAGTACTAAATTGCGTACAACGGCGGCAACAATAAAAATATCACCGCTTTTGATTTTTTCCATATTGGCACGATAGCGGCGGTTCCAGTTCTCCTCCAGCTCATCGGCATTTTCGCGCAGAACCGCTAAAACATTATCAACGATTTCGGGCGCAATGATTTGTCGCATACCGACAGTCTCTACTGTTTCGACGGGAACCATTAAACGCATATCCCCTGCCGATATTTTTAGAATATAGTAGCTTCGTACCCTACCCAAAACCTCTTGGTTTTCGATGGCCTCAATTATGCCTGCGCCATGCACGGGGTAAACTACCTTATCGCCGACTTCAAACATCAGCCCACCTCATTTTCTGTTTGTTATAAACTAATTTTAACAGAATTTGGGCTGAATGTCAAATAAAATATAATATATTATCACAGTAATAAGCGCCTGTCAATATTTTTTTTAAAAATTATTAAAAATATTTTGTAAATATTAAATAAGATTTAGTATTTTTAAGGCATGCGGCAGATCGTCGGCAAAAATAAATTTTATAGGCGGATTTTTTTCTGTTTTAAATTTGGGGCAAACGATTTCGTTAAAACCAAAAGAGGCTGCCTCCTTGGCGCGGCGGTTTAATTGCCCCGTTGTGCGTATTTCTCCCAACAGTCCCAGTTCGCCGAATAGGACAAGCTTATCGGGCAGCGGCAGACCTTTTAAAGCCGAACAAATGGCGGTTGCTACGGCCAAGTCGGCGGCAGGGTCATCAACACGCAGGCCGCCGGCAATATTGATATAAACATCCTGGTTGCCCAAAGACAGGCCCAGTTTGCGTTCTAAAATGGCGATAATAATCAACAAACGGTTATAATCAAAGCCCACAGCCAAACGGCGGGGATTGCCAAAGGCCGTGGGGGCCACAAGAGCCTGTATTTCCAGTAAAAGAGGTCTGCTGCCTTGCATAATGCAGGTAACGCTGCTGCCTGCCGCACTTTGTTTTTTTTCACCGAGGAATAATAAAGAAGGATTGGCTAAGGAAGAAAGACCATGCTCTCCCATTTCAAAAACGCCCAGCTCGTTTGTGGAGCCAAAACGGTTTTTGACGGCGCGCAGCAGGCGAAAGGCTGTATAGCGTTCCCCTTCAAAATATAATACTGTATCAACCATATGTTCCAAGACTCGGGGGCCGGCTAGGGTGCCTTCTTTTGTTACATGGCCGACCAGGATCAGCGATAGATCATGGTTGCGGGCGGCTTGCAGGCAGGCAGCGGCTACGGCGCGCACTTGAGAAACGCTGCCCGGTGCGGAGGAAATATCAGGCAAATAAACTGCTTGAACGGAATCGACAATCAAAAGCCTTATATCCATTTGAGCGGCCTGTTCCAAAGCGTTATCCAAGTTGTTTTCGGCTAAGATAAAAACCTTGTCGGATAATACTCCCAAGCGTTGGGCACGCATGCGGATTTGTTCTAAGGATTCTTCACCTGTTATGTAAAGGACAGAGCCGGAGGCTTTGGCCATTGCTGATGCCGCTTGTAACAGTAATGTGGATTTGCCTATGCCGGGTTCACCGCCCAGCAGCACAGAGGAGCCATGGACAAGTCCTCCGCCCAAAACCGCATCCAGCTCGGGAATACCAAGCTGAACGCGCATTGGCGGGCCTCCGCCCTCGCCGTTAAGCGGGGCGGGGCGGGCTGAGGTCTTTTTAACGGTTTGTTTTCCTGCAGAGCTCTTTTCTTCTACGATGGTTTCCTCTACTAAAGTGTTCCATTCACCGCAAACGGGGCAGCGGCCATACCAGCGGGCGCTTTCGGCTCCGCAGGAATTGCAAAAAAAGGCAGTGCGTTTTTTCGCCATAATTTACTCCTTATTTTGTTTGCTTAAAGCAATTTTGCCGTCTTTAACAGTGACGCGAACAGTATCTCCTTCGGCAAATTCGCCGCGTAAGATAGCTTCGGAGAGGGGGTCTTCTATTAAGCGGACAACCAGGCGGCGCAGCGGACGAGCACCGTAAACCTCGTCAAAGCCCTGTTCGGCCAATAAAGAATAAACCTTATCGGTGGCGTTTAAGCTGATGCCGCTTTCTTTGAGGCGCTTGCCGACCTCGTCGGTCATTAAGCGGGCAACCTGTTTGGTTTCTTCTTTATTAAGGCGGCCGAAAACGATAATCTCGTCGATGCGGTTAATAAACTCGGGACGGAAAACCTTTTTAAGCTCGCCCAGCATTTCTTCTTTCATTTTTTCGTAGCTGTCCGCATCGTGGGTTTCGGCGGTGCCAAAGCCCATGGCCTGGCTTTTGCCCGCACGGGCGCCGACATTGGAGGTCATAATGATTACCGTATTACGGAAATCCACCGTACGGCCCATATTGTCGGTCAGGCGGCCATCTTCAAGAATTTGCAGCAGCATATTAAAAACATCCGGGTGAGCTTTTTCAATTTCGTCGAAGAGGATTAAGGAATAGGGACGGCGGCGGACGGCCTCGGTCAGCTGGCCGCCTTCATCATAGCCGACATATCCGGGAGGTGCGCCGACCAAGCGGGAAACGGAGTGTTTTTCCATATATTCACTCATATCAAGGCGGATCATCGCTTCTTCGGAGGCAAAAAGGGAGACTGCTAAGGCCTTGGCCAGCTCGGTTTTACCAACACCTGTCGGGCCGAGAAAGATAAAGGAGCCAACGGGGCGGCGGCTGTCTTTTAAGCCGGCACGGCCGCGGCGTACAGCGCGGGAGAGTGCGGAAACAGCTTCGTTTTGGCCGATGACCCGCTTGTGCAGCTCTTCTTCTAAGCGCAGCAAGCGCGCCATCTCTTCTTCTTGCAGGCGGGCAACGGGTATGCCGGTCCAAACGGCCAGAACATTGGCGATATCCTCTTTGCCGACAACCAGCTGGCTTTTGGCTTTTTTGCCTTCCCACTCATCACGCTTGCCGTCTATTTGTGCTTGCAGCTTTTGTTCATCATCGCGCAGTCGGGCTGCTTTTTCAAAATCCTGTGCGGCAACGGCGGCTTCTTTTTCTTTTTGCAGAGAGGCTACTTGATCCTGCAGGCTCTTTAAATCGAGCGGGGCGGTATGAGCCGTCAGGCGCACGCGTGAGCCGGCTTCATCCAGCAGGTCAATGGCCTTGTCCGGCAAAAAGCGGTCTGTCAGGTAACGGTGTGAAAGATTGACGGCGGCTTCCAAGGCTTCATCGCTGATAGTCACGCGGTGATGAGCTTCGTATTTGTCGCGCAGTCCGCGTAAAATAGCCAAGGTATCCTCAACAGAGGGTTCACCGACTGTTACGGGCTGCAGACGGCGTTCCAGCGCGGCATCTTTTTCAATATGCTTGCGGTATTCATCTAAAGTAGTTGCGCCAACGCATTGCAGCTCACCGCGGGCCAAGGCGGGTTTTAAAATGTTGGCGGCGTCAATCGAGCCTTCCGCAGCGCCGGCGCCGACCAGATTATGAATTTCGTCGATGAATAAAATTACATCTGTTGAGGCTTTGGTTTCATCAATGATGCTTTTCATTCTTTCTTCGAATTCGCCGCGATATTTAGAGCCGGCAACAACTCCGGACATATCAAGACTGATAATGCGCTTATTTAACAGGGTGTCGGGGACATTGCCGGCGACGATCTGTTGAGCCAGTCCTTCGACTATGGCTGTTTTGCCTACACCGGGTTCGCCGATCAATACGGGGTTATTTTTGGTGCGGCGGCTTAAGATTTGAATTACCCGTTGAATTTCGTCGTTGCGGCCAATAACGGGATCCAGCTTGTCAGCTTTTGCCAAAGCATTTAGGTCGCGTCCGTATTTATCTAAAGCAGGGGTGGAGGATTTGCCTTCGGTTCCCTCGCCTTTGCAGCTTTCACAGCTACCGCCTTCGCTGCCAGGGTTGCTGCCGCCGCTGGGCAGGCTGTCTTTAATAATTTGCCGTAATTGTGCCAGGCGTAATTCGCCCTGACGGCGCAGATATTGAGCGGCAACGCTTTCACCTTCGGCTAAAAGGCCTAAAAGCAGGTGTTCGGTGCCGACAAAGTTGACGCCTAACAGCTGCGCCTCCTCTACGGCTAATTGCAGCGAGCGTTTGGCGCGCGGAGAAAAGCCGATAAAGGGTCCCCCGGTTGCCGATTCTTGTATAAAATCGAGCAAGGGTTCTTCGTCTATATCCAGAGCATCCAGCAAGCGCAAGGCAGTATTATTGCCATGGGTATATAAGGCATATAAAATGTGTTCTGTGCCGATGACGGGAGATTTGTTTTCCCGCGCTAATTGTTCGGCCATCTTCAAAACTTCTTGTGCGGATTGAGTTAAGCGATTATTCATCTGAATCACCATCCTTTAAATATGATAAATTTTTTCTCAGTAAGTTTGCCCGTTCTGTATCAACACCGTCAGGGGAGAGCTTTTGAGTAGATTGAGCCTGAATAAAGGGTGTGCTTCCGGCCAGCATCAGCTTAGAAACAGCTTTTCCCGAAAGTTTCTTTATCATTCCTAAATCTACGCCAAGGCGCAACAGCGACAGTCTTTCGGCCATTTCCTCCTCGCCGATACGGCGGGCATGGCGGAGAATAGCAAAAGAGCGCCAAATATTATCTTCTAAATAGCCGGGATGCTTTTCTAAAAGGAAAGAACGCGTTTGTTGTTCCTGCAGAGAGATACGATTTGTAATGTCCTCTAAGTGCTTGATTAAATCTTTTTCGCTGCTGCCTAAGGTTGTTTGGTTGGATACCTGAAAGAGGTTGCCGCGGGCTTCTGTGCCTTCTCCGTAAAGACCGCGTACCGTTAAGCCTAAGCGGGGCAAAGAATCAAAAACATCTTGCGCCTGTTTGGATAAAACCAAAGCCGGCAGATGGAGCATTACCGAGGCGCGCAGACCTGTACCCAAGTTGGTTGGGCAGGCGGATAGATAGCCTAAGTTTTCGTCAAAAGCGAAGTTTAATTTGCTTTCAAGTGCATCGTCCAGTGCAAAAGCCAGCTTAGAGGCTCTGGTTAATTGCAAACCGGGTAAAAGGGCTTGCAAGCGCAGGTGATCCTCCTCGTTGATCATTGCAGAGGTGCTTTCATCCTCGTTGACAGCAAAGCCGGCGATGGCGGCCTGTTCAATCAAAAGGGGGCTGATTAAGTGCTTGGCCGCCAAAAGCTGCTGCTTTTCTTTTGGCAGATCTTTGAGTTTGAAAAATCGGTAACCATATAAATCGGAAAAAGCATTTTTTATTTTGTATAATACTGTTTCTGCCTGTTCATGCAGCAATCTGTTTGGGAAAGGGGTTTCCGCTAAATTACGGGCCAAGCGCACGCGGCTACTGATGACGATCTGCGGCGCTTCATCTTTTGCTTGTATCCATTTGCTTTGCGGGGAAAAAAACAGGCTTTCGTCAGCCATTGTTATGCGCCCCCTTTGCCTGAGCCGCGGACTCTAGAGCACGGATTTTGTCACGAACCAGCGCGGCCTCTTCAAAGCGTTCGGCGGCAACCAATTTTTGCAGCCGTTCTTTTAATTCCTCGGCTTCTTTGATTTGCAATAAATCCGCTCTGCCGCGCAAAGGAATCTTACCTTTGTGAACAGTCTCGTTTTGGATACGAGGCAGTATTTCCGCAAAGGAGGAATGAAATACTTCGTAACATTTTGGACAGCCGGGACGGCCCGTTTGCTGAAGCTCTTTAAAGCTTAAACCGCAATAGGGGCAGGTTTTTTCTGTAACCGGCTTGGCTTGTTCAAAGTTAAAAAACCCCGGGAAAAACTTATTAAATGCTGCTTGAGGTGAAATATGATAGTGTCCGGCTGCGGCTGCGCACACCTCGCAAAGATGTTCGGACTGCTGTTCGTTGCCGTCGTAGCTGATAAAATGAATGGTAGCGGGTCTGATGCCGCAGTTTTGACAAAGCATTTTTTATTCCTCCTTGGAATTTTCAAAATCGCTGCGCAAAATATTGAGCAATACAGAATGAAGAATTTGACCGCGCAAAAGTTCGCTGTCCCCATCGTTTTTTAATACAGAAGAGCTGATTAAGGACTGTAAAAGCAGGTTTTCCCGGTTTGTTAAAAATCCTTCTTCGTTGAGGCGGTTAAGCAGGCCTTCGCCCGCAGTTTGGCTGATGCGTCTGCCATTGGTGGCCTCTACAACTTTATGCAGGCCGTTATCTTGAACCGTAGATAGCTTGATAATGCGAACAAAACCGCCGCCGCCCCGTTTGCTTTCTACCAAATAACCTTGTGTGACACCAAAACGGGTTTCCAGCACATAATTGATTTGCGAAGGAACACACATAAAATTTTCGGCTAAATCACCGCGTCTGATTTCCAATATATGGTCGGGTTGGGCAGAGATAACCTTTTTTAAATAACTTTCAATTTGATTGGCAAGAGTGCTCATCAACTCCAACTCCTTTGACATTCTTTGACTAATACTATTATAAGCAAAATCTTTACATAAATGCAATGGTTGATTTCGCTTAAATTTGGCTAAATTTGCTTAAATTTATTAATTATTGCTTGTTTTTACTGTAGAAAACGAATTATTTGACTATTTTTGACCAATAATATTAAAAATCAAAGAAGGTCAAAAACGGACCGAAATTTTTTAAAGATAATTGTTGACAAGAAGCCTAAAGCCTGTTATAATAAATTTTGTTCCGTGCCGACGTAGCTCAATTGGCAGAGCAGCTGATTTGTAATCAGCAGGTTGCGGGTTCGAGTCCCATCGTCGGCTCCATCCCTCAACTGATGTTAATTTAATAATGTATGGATATATTATGGAGGGGTTCCCGAGTGGCCAAAGGGAGCAGACTGTAAATCTGCCGGCTCCGCCTTCGGTGGTTCGAATCCACCCCCCTCCACCATTTTAATAACGCGGAGTAGAGCAGCTGGCAGCTCGTCGGGCTCATAACCCGGAGGTCGCAGGTTCAAATCCTGCCTCCGCAACCATGTTTAGCAGGCGCTTAGTTGAAAAACTAGGCGCTTTTTTTGTATTTAACCTACATGCAGTTGTTTATTTGATGTTTAGACAGGCTAGAGATTATAAAAATATTTTAAATAACCGCAGCATAGAGTGGATATTGAGTAGATGTTTGCGTGATGTTTATGAGCTGTTTGCGGGGTATGATAAATATTATTGTTTTGTTTCCATGAATAGTTAACATTGAGTATGTAGTATTGATGTCAATGGTTTAGAGAAGTGTGCTCGGGAAAGGCTTGATATAGGTCTTTCCCAGATTTTGGCATTAAAAACTGAAAGCTAATAATCAATGTTTTTTTACTTTGTGGGAACATTCATTCTTATTTGGGCTGGCGTAGCTCCGTACGGTTTGTAATTAAAAATTGCTTAATTTTGTGTCAGGTTTTTCTTGAACTTGCCAAAATAAAGCATAATTTTATTAAAAAATAAGTCGAAATAAATATTGTGGGTTTTTATAAGTTTTTTTGTTATAGATATGTTATCAATGTTGCAGATGGTTTTTTAAATAAATTATGGGAATGGGGGATTTTTATTACCAGATTTCAATCTAGCTTTCAAAAAATACTTGTTAAAGTATGTAAACAATTGATGTGAACTAGGCCTGAAGTAACAAGTATTAAAAGATGGGTAAATCTTTTAGTTTTAATTATAAAAAGGAGCTGAAAGGGAAATGTTTAGACAAAATTCTAGTGTAAAAACTAAAATAATAATGATGTTTTCTCTAGTAATTATTATAAGTATTGTGGTCATAGCCTGGTTAATGGGCGGAATTATGCATGATAAAGTTATTAAAGCCGCTCAGGAAAAATTGGAATCCGATTTAGCTATGACCAAATTGGTTTTGGATTATAAGTATCCAGGAGATTGGCAAATTATAAATGATAAGATTTATAAAGGTGAAGTCCTCTTAAATAACAATTTCGATCTAGTGGATTTAATTGGGGAGCTAACAGGTGATACGGTTACTGTTTTTCAAGGAGATACTCGTGTGACGACTAATGTTATTACGGACACAGGTGAAAGAGCTACCGGCACCCAAGTATCTGATAATGTTGCAAAAGTAACTTTGATAGAAAAAAGTCAATATGTTGGCGAAGCTGAAGTTGTCGGAGTTATTAATCAAACAGTCTATGAACCCATTAAAGACAAGGATGGCACTGTCATCGGTATCCTTTATGTTGGTGTTCCTAATACACCTTACGATAAGATGGCCAGCGAGTTCAAAGCCAAGACCTATATATTTGGTTTGGTATTCATTGTAGCAGCTTGCTTGATAGGTTGGTATTTCTCCAGACGCTTATGCAGAAACATTATTAATATCAAAAAAGCTGCAGATAGAGTAGCTCAAGGTGATCTGAATGTGAATATTGATATAAATTCGCGTGATGAAATTGGTGCTTTAGCTTGGTCCTTGAATAACATGACCAACAACTTAAATGAAGTAATGACAAACATAAATTCGGCAGCCGAACAAGTGTCAGCTGGATCACGTCAAGTATCTGACTCTAGCTTGACATTGTCCCAAGGTGCAACGGAGCAGGCTAGTTCTATAGAAGAGTTGACTTCATCTATTGAACAAATCTTTGCTCAAATCAAACAAAATGCGAATAATGCCACAGAAGCCAGTGAACTTGCAGAAAAAACCAAACTAAATGCTGAAAAAGGCAATCAGCAAATGGCAGATATGTTGAAATCTATGGAAGAGATCAACAACGCATCAAGCAATATTTCAAAAATTATTAAAGTAATCGATGATATCGCTTCCCAAACCAACATTCTTTCTCTTAATGCTGCAGTTGAAGCAGCCCGTGCCGGACAGCATGGCAAAGGTTTTGCGGTAGTTGCCGAGGAGGTTAGAAACCTTGCTGCAAGATCAGCAGATGCAGCGAAAGAAACAACAAATATGATTGAAAGTTCCGTTAAAAAAGTTGAAGATGGCTCTAAGTTAGCCAATGAAACAGCTGTTGCCTTGAGCCGGATCGTAGAGGATGTTGCAGAGGCGGCAAAGTTAGTAAATGATATTGCCATTGCTTCTAATGAACAAACAATGGGTATCAATCAAATCAATCAAGGTATCATGCAGGTATCTGAAGTTGTTCAAAACAATACTGCTACAGCAGAAGAAGGTGCTTCTTCGAGTGAAGAACTTTTTACACAAGCTGATATTTTAAAACAACAAGTCAATAGTTTTAAACTGAAAAAGAATTTTAATTAATAACCAGAGAAGCTTTTCGATAAGACTTAATAAAATAATTCGATTAACAATCAATCCGCCGAAAGGTTCTGTTAGTGTTTAAAGGGACGAATTGTGAACCGGGGTTCATATGTACGAGGCGGATGGCGCAAGCTGTCCGCCTTGTGCTGTTACGCGATGTTCTCTTGTTCCACATTTTTCGCATCTTCTGTGGCGACCTGCTCTATGCTGTCCATAATCCCCACATCCCGATAGACGATGCGAATTGCCTGTTCTGCGGTGCGGGAGTATTTGGCGCTCTTTTCGCCTATCTCGATGCGTGAGATGAAGAGCCGTAGGATTTCAGAAGTCAGCTCTCGTATCTCCGTGTACCGTTTGGCTTTCTCGATGAAGGCATCCACATTTGAGGCAGAGTCCGTCAGCTTTTGCAGCCGTGCCTCTTTGACAGGGATTGCATCCCGCAGTGCCTTCTGCTCGGACTCATCGTGGTAAACGGCTTTCTTGTTCTTGTAGGACAGGGAGGTTGTCCGCAGTCCCGGCATATGCCCGAGATAGGTCCGGTTGTCCAGGATAGCAGTTACGCTGCCGGAAGTCCAGCGGCAGGGGCTTGTGATGTCCAGACACTTGTGTTCCTTTCCCGTCCTGCGGTAATAGTGATTGGTGGGATTGAGCACCTGCTCCTGCGTGAGAACCCGGGCGATCTGATTGGGGCCTTTCCCTCCCGCGCATGGGCTGAATATGCGCTGCACAATGGGGGCGGCATCCTCGTCAGGTACGATTCCCTTGCGAACAGTTTCGTCCCGGCGGTAGCCGTAGGGCGGCCTGCCGCCGAGGCTTTCCCCTCGCTTCACCGCACGCACCTTTTTACTGGAATCCTTAGCATGGAGCTCGTTGAACCAGTTCCTCATGGGGGTGAAGCCATTGCTGCTCTCATACAGAGAATCCACACCATCGTTGACCGCAATAAGGCGGATGCCCTTCTGCGGAAAGAAGATTTGCGTGTAATACCTCACCTGCAAATATTCTCTGCCAAGCCTTGATAAGTCCTTTACAATCAGGGTTTCCACCTGATCTTGTTCAATCAATCTCAGCAGTTCATTCCACGAGGGGCGGTTGAAGTTGGTTCCCGAGTACCCATCGTCATACAGGAACAACACATTGGTGAAGCCGTTCTCCTTTGCGTATTTCTCAAGGAGCAGCCTCTGGTTTTGAATGCTGTTGGAGTCGCGCTTGAGGTCATCCTCCTGACTGAGCCTTCCATATAAGATCGTATATTTTTCTTGGTTTGCCATTGTCGATTTCTTCTTTCTTGTGGCAAACCGGTACGGTACCACACATCATACCGCAGCCGTCTCCGCAAGTCTACTGAATTCAAGTGCTTTACATTCTTCCGATGTAGGAAGTATAATTTTCTTGATTAATTAAATTGGGAGGGAGAACTATGGAGTACATAACAACCAGCGAGGCTGCAAAAAAGTGGGGCATTTCCGGGCGAGCGATTACCTATCATTTGAAAGCCGGGCGCATTTCTGGTGCGGCCAAAAAGGGAAAGCTTTGGCTGATACCCACAAATGCCGAGCGGCCTGCCGATAACAGACGCGGTGGGAATGCACTGTTAGAGCCGATCCCAGCCTTGTCAGATGACCTGCTTCATGTTTTCGCAGCTGCCGCCACACCCATGCCCATACATAAGCCGGATGCGGTTTTGGACAGCATAGAAGAGGACAGGATACGGCTTATATATGAGGCGGAGCTCGCTTACCTGCGGGGCGATTTTAAGCGGGTCATGGACAGTTATGATAAGACCCTGGGAGATGCTGCGGCACGGCTGCGTACTTGCCCAATCGCCATTGCGGCGGCGATCAGTATGGGTGATTACCGCACCTACTCCCAAATTGATGCTTATCTGAAAGGATATTTAAAGTCTGATACGGACAGAAAAATAAGAGCTACCGCAGAACTTGCCCTCGCTACAGCCGCTGTAAGCGTAATTGCCCCGAACATGGCCCCCGATTGGTTGAAAACAGGGGATTTAAATGCCATACTGCCACAGGCAAGACCGAATGCTATATATCTTCGTGTGAAATATTTCGCCTGTATCGGCAAGGCCGATGTTATGCTGGCCTTGGCTCAAACTGCGCTTTCCCTAAGCTCTCCCGAGTCGGGAATTACCATGACCGACATTTATTTGAGATTAACCTGCGCTGTTTCCTGCTATGCACTGGAGCAAAAAGATGAGGCGAAAGAGTGGCTGCTTTCAGCCATGCACCTCGCACTTCCACACGGCTTTGTTACACCGTTTTCCGAAAATGTTACCGCCCTTGGAGGGATTATAGAGCAGTGTCTTGAAGAGGAATTTCCTGATGCTTACAAACCGGTCATGGAACAATGTGAGCGTACTTGGAAGAACTGGATCACCTTTCATAACCAATTTACCAAGGACAACATAACGCTCATTCTTTCCCTGCGGGAGTACCATCTTGCCGTGCTTGTGGCTCGCCGTGTCCCGTACGCCAAAATTGCAAAGCAGTATGGCATTTCGGTAGGCAGGCTCAAGAACATCATGCTGGAAATACGCGAAAAGCTTTTCCTCTCTAACCGGGAGGAGCTCGAAAAATTCATTTTATAGGCCAAAAAACATGACCTTTTTGCCTTAAAAGGTCACTAGTCAAAAGCCAAATTTGCCTTTATGATAGAAATGAAAAACTATCGTAAGGGCTTTTTTTATACCCATCATGAAAGGGGTGGTGGTCGATGAGTCAGGAAGAAAAGCATCTGCACAAGGTCTATCAGGTGGGAGACCGCAGCTTTCCCGTTTATCTTGAATACGATGAGCAGATGGGTGGAAATTATCCAATCTTTCCGGACTTTGAAGAATATCCGGAATACACCGAGGAAGGCCGGCCCTTTGCTACGGCGGTGCAGGAAAGCTGCTCGTATGCCAAGGTGAAGGCTTTGGAAGCAGATCCCCCCAACGACTGTAGTGACTGCGTGTGGTTTTATCGGAAATATACACCTTATGATCCAATCGGTATCTGTATGTGCGATGCAAGGCGGTGCAAACCTAATGCAGGAGAGGAGCAAAGAGAATAATATGAAAATAAATGATAGTTGTTACATGATAGTCCAATACAAGGGGGCCATAAGAATATGAAAATAGCAAAAAAACGAATACTCAGCCTTTTGCTCTCAGCAGCGTTGCTCTTTTCAGTGCTGCCGATGACAGCAATGGCTGAGGAAGCGCTACCCTTACAGGCCAGCGGCGAGCCTGTTATTTACCTTGATGACAAGGGCATGGAGCAGACATGTAATACCTATACGGCACTTACCGCTGAGTATATTTTGAGCAACAGCAGCACGCTGACCGACGGCTGGTATGTTGTTGATAGTACATTTGCATACAATAGTAGAGTCACCATCAGCGGTAATGTTCATATCATCCTGACGGACAGTGCTGATATGACTGCAAGTAAGGGTATCACCGTTACAGGCAGCAACAGCCTGACGATATACGGCCAATCCAAAGCCGAAAAAATGGGCAAGTTAATCGCCACAGGTGGTGATGACGCTGCAGGCATAGGCGGTGGAGATGGCGGTGTAGGTGGCATAATCACCATCAACGGCGGCACGGTTACCGCTATAGGTGGCGTGCAGGGTTCAGGTATAGGTGGCGGAGATGGCGGGGCAGGAGGCAATATCACCATCAATGGCGGCATGGTCACCGCCACAAGTAATAATTTTGGTGCAGGCATCGGTGGCGGCTTAGGCGGTGCGGGCGGCACAATCGTCATCAGCGGTGATGCGGAAGTCAAGGCCACAGGCGGTAGCGGCTTCTCTGGTTCTGTATTCGCTTTAGGAGGCGGTGCCGGTATAGGCTCCGGCGGTGGTATAAGTATTAATATGTCTGACGGCAACTCCCCTGCTTCCGGAAACATTACAATAAGCGGAAATGCAAACGTAACTGCGCAAGGCGGCGGAGGTGACAGTTTTAATGCAGTAAAAGCCCATGGCGGCGCAGGCATAGGCTCCGGCGGCGCGGCGGGTACTGGGAGCAGTGCCGATAGTTTAGGCACAATTACAATCAATACCACTGGAACAGTCAACGCCACAGGCGGTGCAGGCGACAATAACGGCGCGAATCCGGGAGCGTACATTGGCGCAGGCGGTTCGCAAGGTGGAGCTGGTACGCCGTATTGTACCATCACGATTGACACTCAGCCAGCGGGTAATACCACTGTTATTCAGGGCAATATTACGGACAGCTTGTCTGTGTCCGCAAGTGCATCGCCAAGCGGTGCGCCTGCTTATGAATGGTTCAGCAGTAGCACGAACAGCAACACAGGCGGGGTGACAACTGGCATAAAAATCGCAAGTTTCACCATTCCTACAGATTTGGCGGCGGGCGACCATTACTATTATTGCGTTGTAAGTGCCGTGGGTGCAGCTTCTGTGCCCTCCGATGTGGCGACGGTAACCGTAACGGCTGCGCTGCCAACTGCCCATACCATAACAGCCAGTGTGGGAGCAAACGGCAGTATTTCCCCTTCCGGCAGCATATCTGTCAGCAACGGTGCGAATCAGGCCTTTGCCATTACCCCAAACAGCGGTTATTCCATCCGCGCTGTAAAAGTGGACGGTACAAGCGTTGGCACGGTCAGTACTTACACATTTAGCAATGTCACCGGAAACCACACCATCCACGCAGAGTTCTACTACAGCTATTCGGGCGGTGGCGGCGGTTCAAGAGGCGATACGAGCACCATTCTAAGCACCAATGTCGCCACTGACAAACAGCCCGATATGCCTACCGTGGCAAAAATAAATATTTCTGGAACAGTGAAGGACGGTGTTCTTTCTGCATCGATTACCGAACAGATGGTGAAGGACGCTATCAAGGCGGCGCAGGACGCGGCAAAGAAGTCTGGAAAGGAAGCGGACGGCATTGCCGTGGAATTTACTGCCACAGGAAGTGGAACATGGCACAGTGTTACTGTCGACCTGGACGCCGGGGTTATCGATCGCTTGAAGGAAGCCGGTGTCAAATCTGTTAAAATTGGCTCAACGGTGCTGGATATAACCCTTGGGACCGGCGCGATTGCCGAAATTGATAAGCAGTCTACCGGCACAGTTACTGTTTCTGTCACAAGGCTGACGAAACTGTCAACTGCAGCAAAGAGGCTCATCGGCAATCGTCCGGCGTTCAATATCACCGTGGGATATCAGAAAAACGGCAAGCCCGAATATGTCAGCAATTTTGGCGCGGGTATCGTAACACTGGGTTTTGCCTATGCAGCAACAGACAAAGAAAATAAGGGCAATCTGTTCGGTGTGTATGTCGATAAAAACGGTAAGCCGCAGCTTTTGACGAACTCCAGCTATGACAACATAGGCAGACTGATTTTCAACCGAAACAGCCTGTCCACCTACGGTGTGGGCTATAAGGCTCCCTCCCCTGCTTTCATCGATACAACAAAGCATTGGGCTAAGGACACGATTGATTTTGTAGCCAGCCGTAACCTGATTAGTGGCACAAGTACGACCACATTTGCTCCAAACGCAGCCATCACCCGCGCCGATTTTCTGATGGCGCTGGGCAGGCTTTCCGGTGCGGATGTGAGTATTTACAAAACCAGCGGCTTCACCGATGTAAAAGATCCGGATACCGCCATGCCTTTTATCGAATGGGCAGTTAAGAACAAGATTGTGAAGGGCATTGGAGGCGGCAAATTTGGCCCCGGTGAACAGATCAGCCGTCAGGATATGGCGGTGATGATGGTGAACTATGCAGCAGCTACCGGCTATAAGCTGCCGATGTCACGGCAGAGCATCACCTTTGCCGATGATGCAAAGATCTCCGCTTACGCAAAAGCTGCGGTAAAGGCAATCCAGCAGACCGGAGTGGTGAGCGGCAAGGACAATAATCTCTTTGATCCGCAGGGAAGCGCAACCCGTGCAGAGGCATCCGCCATCCTGCGCCGCTTTGTGGAGCTTGTCATCGACGAGGGCACAGCGCGCGGCTGGGTACAAAACGATGCCGGTCAGTGGCAGTATATTGGCGAAAACGGCAAGCCTGTTGTCGGCTGGCTCTCTGTTGAGAATGGCAGGTATCATTATTACTTCACCGCCGATGGCATCATGGTTGCCGGCAAATGGCTGGAGATCGAAGGGAAATGGTATTACTTTAATGCTGACGGCTCCCTTGCTAAGGACACCAAGGTGGATGGATATGCGGTGGACGAAAACGGCGTGAGAAAAATTAAATAACTGCAGATTTTGATAAAAGCACAGGTAGTCAAATGATAAGCTCTCTGTGCTTTTATACTGTGCTTCGTCACTTTCTCCTTATGCCGCAGCTGTGAATGCCTTACATTTTTTGACGGATGACAATTCTGGCATGGCCAGAATATAAAAAATGGACAAGATTTTTGTTATCAAATCACGCCCAATTCCTGGAGCAGAGAGACACAGTCTTTAGCTCCCTGCAGATAGAGATATCTGATTTGGTGGTCTGCGAGAATATCCATCGTGTTATGGTATTCCTCCAAGGCGTTTTGTGCATCTTGGCTGAGGTGGGAAACACATTCCTGTACCATAACCGCCGGCACAGGCAACAACCTCTACGCTCCGGGTCAGGAGGTTACCCGTCAGGAAATGTTCACGCTGCTGTACAATGCCCTCAAGGTCATCGGGCAGCTGCCCCAGGGTGATTCCGCCAGGACACTCGACCGCTTCTCCGATGCGGGGCAGATTGACTTATGGGCTAAGGAAGCCATGGCACTGCTGGTTAAAGCAGGGGCCATTGAAGGTAATGCCGGAAGGTTAAATCCCACAAGTACGACCACCAGAGCAGAAATGGCTCAGCTGCTGTATA
>JAQVWQ010000085.1 GCA_028709615.1 Clostridia bacterium
TTTAAACCGTGGCTGGGGATACCGCGTTTATCGGCCTCAATCAGTACATCTGTGCAAATTTTAGCATCCTCAAGGGGTACTCCTGCTGCTATAAAGGCATCGCAAATAAAATCCTCTAACATTTTCCAGCTTGTAATACTTGTTTTGGTCACTTTCTTTTTTAGCCTCCGTTTATAGTTTAAATATATTTTACCGCGCTTTAATCGCGGCTAAAACACGATCGGGGGTAAGAGGTAGGTCGTTGATTTCTATCCCCAGGGCATTGATGAGTGCGTTGCGTATGGCCGGAGCAGGCGTTACTAACGGCGGCTCGCCCAAGGATTTATTGCCGTAGGGGGCATCAGGTTCAAAGCTGTCGGCAAAAATCACTTCCTGGTCAGGTAGGTCTAAGGCCGTTGGAATCAGATAATTATCCAGACCGAATACTTGCGGCCTGCCTTGTTCATCATGTTTAAGATGCTCTGAAAGGGCAAAGCCTATACCCATTGCTATACCGCCTTCAACCTGGCCTTCCGCCATTTGCGGATTGATAACGACGCCGCAGTCGTGAGCGTTGACAATTTTAAGCACCTCAATTACGCCTGTTTGCAGATCCACCTCAATTTCCGCAAAGCTGGTGCCGAAAGAAAAGGCGTTTTTGTTTATGTTAATATCAGCTTCTTCTGTCAGGCCGCCGGCAGGTATAGGCAGGCCTGCCGCTAGTAATCCGTCCAGTTTTTGACGCAGCTGCTCGGCTGCGGTGCGAATTGCCCAGCCTGTGCAAAAGCTCTGACGGGAAGCATATGCCCCGTTATCATAAGGATTATTATCGGTATCCCGTCTGGCGATAATGGAAATTTTTTCTTCGGCAATTCCTAAGGTTTCGGAAGCCATTTGTACCAGTACGGTGTCCGCGCCTTGTCCGAAGTCAACAACAGAAGAAAATATTTGCACCCGGCCGTCGGTGTTGATATGTAGTTTAACCGCGGACATTTCAGGTAAAACAGGATAAACTCCACTATGGAAATAGCAAACAGCCATACCGCTGCCGCGGACTTTATGACCGCTGACCAAGCCGGCCGATTTACGCCTTTTTTGCCAAGCAAAAGCCGCGCTGCCTTTATTGAGGCATTGGATCAGTTCATTGGATTTAACCGGCTGGCCGTCGGCCTCGACAATCATTTGTTTGCTTAATTGCTTTTTACGCAGGGCAATCGGGTCGATACCCAAGCGGTGGGCAATGCTGTCTGTATGTGCTTCTAAAGCGTAGGCAGCCTGGCAAATACCGTATCCGCGCATAGATCCTGCCGTCGGTAAGGTCGAGTAATAGGTTTCTGTCAATAATTCGGTAGCCTTTTCGGCCGGATAGAGCTTATAAAGGCAATCCGTACCGTTACCGATTACCCCATGGCCCTGTGAGGCATAGGCGCCGTTGTTGCAATGAACAATTATTTTTCGAGCAACCAAAGAGCCGTCGGCACGGCAGGCGGAGGTGATAAAAAAATCCATGGCATGGCGTGTGCGTGTATTCCAAAGGCTTTCTTGGCGGCTCAGCTCTAAAAAAACGGGTTTGCCGCCCAGTTCTAACGATAAATAAGCGTTTAAGGGCTGATAAAGAGCATCCTGCCCCATACCGAAGCTTCCGCCCAGATGCGGTTTGATAACGCGTATTTGTTGATTAGGTAAGCCCAGGGCTTTTTTGATTAAGCGTTTAAGAATATGAGGTATTTGTGTGGTAGTTTCCACCACTAAAACCTCGCCGTCTAAATAGCATAAAGAAGCGGCGCGTTCTATTGGGCAGGCTTGTACGGGCTGAGTTGAATAACTGCCTTCGATAATAATTAAATCTTTTTCGGCTGCAGCTGCTTTGGCAAAATCGCCGATGTTTATTTGCGTTTTGCCTAAAATGTTATCGGCAAACTGTTTGTGCAAAGCAGGTGATGATATAGCTTGCTCATAGGTGAAAAAAGGTTGGTATTGCTCGTATTCAACATCAATCAGCGACAAGGCTTTTATGGCTGTTTTTTCGTCAATGGCTACTACGGCGGCAATATCGTCGCCATAGTAGCGCACGCGGCGGTTTAACAATAAGCGGTCGGCAATATCGTGTTCTTTGCCATCTATCAAAGGGTGTCCGGCGGTTATAAAGGGCTTTTGCGGAACATCAAAGCAGGTGCGGATTAAAACCACACCCTCTAAAGCTAAAGCTTTTTTAGTATCTATGGATTTTACCAGCCCATTTGTTACGGTACTGTGCAGTACCTTTGCGCAAAGCATTGTTTCGTTATAATAATCGGCAATATACTGGGCTTTGCCGTATGCTTTGGCGTGGGCATCGACTTTAGGTAAGCTTGTGTTGACAGTCATAACCTTCGCCCCTTATATCAGATGTTTTTAATTATTATAGCATAATCCGCAGTTTGTTGGCAATTAAAAAGATTTTTTTGCAAAAAAGCCTGATTTACCACTAGGCAAAGCTTGAAAACTGGTTTATAATGAAATATAATTGTATATATTATATATTTGGGTATCGGAGGGTCGGCCTATGCAAAAAATGATGACAAAAAATGAGTTCGCCTACGAAACCATAAAAGAAAAAATCCTTTGCGGCGAATTAAAAGACGGCGACAAAATAATTATCAGCGAAATTTCGCGCGAATTGGCTATCAGCGATATTCCCGTGCGTGAAGCAATCCGCCGTCTGGATTCTGAAAAACTGGTTGAAATAATACCCCATTTGGGAGCGCGGGTTTGTAAAATGGATCTGCGGCAATTTGCTGAAAGTATGCTGGTACGCGCCGAGCTTGAAGCCTTGGCCATTAAAAAAATCGACCGTTCGGCCTTGGAGCCGTCTTTACCTGATTTGGCTGAGACACTGAAACATATGAAGGAAGCTGCAAATAATGAAGATGTTAATCAATATTTTTCTTTAGCTCAGCAGCTATGCTTCAGTCTTTTTGCCAAATGCAAAAATGAAGTTTTGTATGAGGAAATCAACTCTTTTTGGGAAAAAACCCAACGCTTACGCTCTGTTTATTTTTTTATTCCCGGCATTATGCAGGTATCTTTTGATATGTATCAAAATTTCTTCGAGCAGCTTAAAAATAATCATTTGGCATCCGCTGCCGGTCTTTTAAAAAAATACCGTGCCGATACCGTCCGTAAGCTATCGCGGGAAATAAAAAAACATCCTATTAACGAATAAAATAATTAACCTCTTTTTTGTCAATAAACAAACGAGAGGTTTTTTATTTATTGCAGGTTTTTGTTATTTATTGTCGAAAATTTACAATAATTTAAAAAGGAGTATAAGGGGTATTTGTGTAAAGGAGAGAATACAAAATGCCAACATTATCCAAACGACAATGGATTATGGCTTTTGTGATTGTAGCCATCTTTTTTGGCGCAGGGGTTCAATATGGGATTTTAAGAGCCGAAAAAGAACTGACAAATTCCGTTTTAATTGCGGATGCTAAGCAGGCAGACAGCGTTTTTGTGGCCATAGAGGGTGCCGTGAAAAGTCCCGGAATGTATGAAATGAACCGCGGTGATCGTTTGGCCGACCTGTTAAGTATTGCTGTTTTGGCTGATAACGCCGACCTTTCGCAATTAAACAGGGCGCAAAAGCTGGTTGACGAAGACTTTTTTTATATTCCTGAAAAAGAAGTAAAAGCTGCTGCTCATACTCCGTCCAAGCAAAAGGCCTCAAGCTCGACGGGCTCTGCTTCTCAGGGCACGGCAGAGGTAAAATCTGCTAAGGTTAATATTGCCAAGGCTTCACTTGATGAACTGATGGCTTTACCGGGTATAACTAAAAGTAAGGCGGCGGAGATCATTGTTCATCGGACTGCGGACCCTTTTGTACAAATTTATGATTTACAGGATGTTAAAGGTATTACCGCAGAGGATTGGTTAAATGTTAAGGATCTGATTACAGTTAATTATCAATAAAAAAGAAAGGATGAACAGGTATGGATAAATCAGTATTGTATTTGATTTCTTACGGTCTTTATGTAGTGGGGGTAAACGACGGTGAGCGCCCTTGCGGCTGTGTGATTAATTCCGCCTTTCAAATTACCTCTGAACCTATGACCTTGGCTATTAGCTTAAACAAAAATAATTATACTCATACTCTTGTGGAAAAAGCGGGACATTTTTCTCTTTCGATAATAAGCGAGGAAACAGCGCCTGCTTTAATCGGCGATTTTGGTTATGCTACAAGCCGCGAAAAGGATAAGTTTGCTAATTATCCTTATAAAATGCTGGAAGGGATGCCGATTTTGACAGAAAAAATAGCCGGCAACATTCTTTGCCGTGTCTTGACTTCGGTCGATCGCGGTACGCATACGGTCTTTTTTGCCGAAATTATTGATACGCTAAAGGGTGATGGCGAGCCGATGACTTATTCATATTATCACAAGGTAATTAAAGGCAAGGCCCCGAAAAATGCGCCTACTTATCAAGCCCCGGAGGAACAGCCTGCATCTGAGGTAAGGTATCGCTGTACGGTTTGCGGTTATATTTACGAGGGTGAATTAAATAATGAGCCCGATGATTGGACCTGCCCTGTTTGCGGCCAGCCCAAAAGCGTTTTTGTGCGTATTTAACGGAGCAAAAAAATGAAAACGGTTGATTATCGAAATATTGTCAATGTCGTTGCCGGGTTGTGCCGTCAGGCTAATATTTATTTGCCTGAGGATATATCCGAGGCCATAGCCAAGGCTCAAAAGAAAGAGGGCTCGCCGCGCGCTTTATCTGTTTTTAAAACCATAAAAGATAATCAAAAAATTGCTGCCGAAAAGAATTGGCCCTTGTGTCAGGATACGGGAACGGCGGTGGTGTTTTTAAGAATGGGTACGGAAGTTAAAGTGGAAGGCGGATTTATTTACGATGCGATTAATGAGGGAGTAGCTCAGGGTTATAGCGAGCATTATCTGCGTAAATCCATTGTAGCCCATCCTTGGCTGCGAACGAACACCGGCGATAATACACCGGCCGTTATTCATACTGAATTAGTTCCCGGTGATGAGTTGAAAATTACTTTAATGCCAAAGGGCGGCGGGGCGGAGAATGTTTCTAGGCTGTTGATGATGAAGCCCGCCGACGGCGTTGACGGAATAAAAAATGCTGTTTTAGATTGTGTAAGGTCGGCAGGAGGCAGTTCCTGTCCTCCTTTGGTTATCGGCATAGGGGTCGGCGGCAACTTTGAAACCGTGCCCTTATTGGCAAAGCGGGCTTTACTGCGGCCCCTTGGCCAATATCACAGTGAGCCAAGCGTACGAGAGCAGGAAAACAGCTTATTTTCAGCGGTCAATCAATTAGGCATCGGCGCTATGGGTTACGGCGGTGATATCACCTGTCTTTGGCTGGCTATGGAAGT
>JAQVWQ010000086.1 GCA_028709615.1 Clostridia bacterium
GGCTCAAGCCGGCAGCTGCCGAAATCAGCCTGCTGACGGTTGATGAGCAGGCCATGCGCGAGATCAACCGTGATTATCGCGGTATCGACAAGGTGACGGATGTCCTGTCCTTCCCGCAGGAGGAGGAAGCCGGCTCTTTGATAGAAAAAACACCGCTTTTGCTGGGCGATATTGTGATTTGCCTGCCCCGCGCCGCCGAGCAGGCCGCCGAGTACGGCCACAGCCTTGAGCGGGAGCTGGGTTTTTTGTTTGCTCACGGACTGCTGCACCTGCTGGCTTATGACCACGAAGATGAATCAGAGGCCGAGCAGATGTTTGCCCTGCAGGAGCAGATTTTACAAGGCTTGGGCTTAACAAGGGGAGAGGCCAAATGAAAGGCTTAATACAAAGCTTCCGCTATGCCATACAGGGTTTTTGCGCCGCCGTTCGCCGCGAGCGCAACTTAAAAATCCACCTGTCGGCAATGGCGGTCGCTTTTGTTTTGGCGCTTTGGCTGGGCTTTACCGCCGGCGAGCTGGCGGTTTTAACCTTAATCTGCGCTTTGGTCATTATTTGCGAGCTGATCAATACAGCCATTGAGGCCGCGGTCGATCTGGCCTGCCCCAAGCAAAACCACTTAGCGGGCTTTGCCAAGGATGTGGCTGCCGCCGCCGTTTTTATCTCGGCGCTGGCCGCCGTAGTTTGCGCCCTTGTTTTATATATACCTTACATTAAAAATCTTTGGGGGAGTTGACCCGTAAAAAAATGAGAAAGATCTTGATCGGTTTTATAGGGATTTTTATTGTGGTTGTCGCGGTTTTTTGTTTAATTTTGCGCGGCTGCGGACCTGCCATCATTTACGGGCCGGAGGGCTCTTCTTCAAAAAAGCCCGAGCCGATCTACAATCCGCTTAATAACGAACAGCTTACCGCCGAGCCCGAGCAGCTTTACATAGTGTCGATCGACAATAACCCCTCCGCTCGTCCCGCCAGCGGCCTGACCTTTGCCGAGCTGGTTTATGAGGTGCCTGCCGAGGGTGGGATCAGCCGCTATTTAATGTTCTTTTACGGCCACAGCGCCGAAAAAATCGGCCCGGTGCGCTCCGCCCGGCCTTATATGGTCGATATTGCCCGCGAATGGCAGGGCGCCTTTATCCATTGCGGCGGCTCCGAGGCCGCCTATGATTACTTAAGAAAGCAAGCTGTGCCTTCTTTAAACGAGATCTACAATTCACCTTATTTTTACCGCGATAAAAGCCGCCGCGCTCCCCATAACCTTTATACCGATACCGAGCTTTTGGCAAAGGCCGCCGGCGACAAGGGCTGGAGCACGCAGATTATTCCCCATTGGCAGTTTGCTGATGCCGCAGTTCTTGCCGAGCCCGCCGCGGACGGAGCCGCAGCCGAGCCGACAGCGGCGACGGAGATTACAATTCGCTACAAGCAGGCGGGCAATACCTATCAATATGACGAGCCAAGCGGTCTTTACCTGCGCAGTTTAGGGGGTAAGCCGCAAATTGACGCTTTAAGCGAGCGGCAGGTCAAGGTCAAAAATATTCTTGTGCAAGAGGTCAGCTCGCGCGTTTTGGACAGCGAGGGGCGCTTGGCTATTGATCTGACCGCCGGCGGCCGCGCCTGGTACTTTGTTAGCGGTACGGTTCAAGAAGGCAGCTGGCAGCGGGCTTCCTTATCCGAGCCGACTGTGTTTTTAGGCGCCGACGGCCAGCCCTGGCAGCTGCAAACGGGTAATGTTTGGATACAGCTGATCGACCAAAATGTTAAGTTTACTTATTAGCGCCAAGGCGGCACAGTTTAAGGGTTTAAATATTGTTTTGCTGTAATAAACTACGGCGCCAAGCAGCGCTTAGCAAAGGAGCATAAAATATGAGCGATCAAGCTTTTCGTTCCGGCTTTGTGGCCTTAATCGGCCGTCCCAACGCGGGCAAGTCAACCTTGCTTAATCAGATTTTAGGTCAAAAGGTGGCAATCTGCTCCGATAAGCCGCAAACCACGCGTAACATCATTCGCGGCATTTATCACGGTAACGGTATGCAGGCTGTTTTTATCGATACTCCCGGTGTGCACAGGGGGCGCTACAAGCTCGACGAAATGATGATGGCTGCCGTCAACGAATCGATGGGCGATTGCGATGTGGTTTTTTATCTGGTCGATGTCACCGAAAAATTCGGCAGGGGAGAAGAATATATTTTAGGCCGTCTGGCGCAGCTTAACTGCCCGGTTTTTTTGCTGCTTAACAAGGTCGATTTGCTGCCGCCTGAGCAGCTGCTGCCCCTAATTGACGAGTATGCGCGCCGCCTGGCTTTTGCCGAGGTTTTTCCCGTATCGGCCAAAACAGGAGAAAACTGCGAGCGCCTGCTCAAAGTGCTGGCCGATTACCTGCCCGAGGGCCCGCCCTATTACCCGACTGATGTTATCACCGATCAGCCCGAACAGGTCTTTATCGCCGAGCTGATCCGCGAACAGGCCTTAAAGCTGACCTCTCAGGAAATTCCCCATTCTGTTGCCGTCACGATCGATGCCATGGAGGAACGCGCTAACGGCTTGTTATATGTACTGGCCAATATTTATTTGGAGCGCGAAAGCCAAAAAGGTATTTTGATCGGCGCACGCGGAGCAATGATCAAAGAGATCGGCCGCCGCGCCCGCGAGGAAGCCGAGCGGCTTTTGGGCTGCCGTATTTATCTTGATCTGCGCGTAAAGATCAAAAAATCGTGGAAGGATAATGAAAGACTCTTAAAGGATATCAGTCAAAGCTAAAGGCGGCAGAGCTTTTATATGCTTTGTTGTAAAACCCTTAGCTTTGACAAGCTGTCATATTTTTGATAAAATCGGAGCTTTGATAAATGAGTAAAAGCTACACACAAATTGCGCTGGTGCTGGCCGCTTACCCTTTGGGCGAGGCGGATTTGCGCCTGCGCATCTTTTCCGGCGGACGCGGCTTGCAGACGGTGGTGGCCAAATCGGCCAAAAAGCCCAAAAGCTCTTTGCGCGGTCTTTGCCAGCCGCCATCACTGGTTAATATCGAGCTGGCCGCAAGCCGCGGCGGTATGGATATTTTAAAACAGGGCGAGCTGCTGGAGGGCTATTTGCAAATTAAGGCCGATTTCGACAAAACAGCCGCCGCCGCCTATCTCAGCGAGCTGATTTTAGCGGCGCAAAACGACAACGAGCCGTCAGAAGGTGTTTTAGAGCTGGCGCAGGCTGTTTTGGCGCTGTTAGAGTACGCCAATCGTCCCTCCTTTGCCGTGCGCGTTTTTGAGGCGCGCTATTTGGCTTTATTGGGCTTGCTGCCCGAGCTGGGCGGCTGTGTGGGCTGCGGAGCCAAGCAAGAAGAAAAAACCGTTTATCTGTCCGTCAGCGAGGGCGGCCTGTTATGTGCCGCCTGTCGAGCCCAAAACCCCGACCAGCAGGGCTTTAACCTGTCGCTGGGCAGCGTTAAAACTCTATTGCGCCTGCTGGTGCTGCCCTTTGACAAGCTGACGACTGTCGGCCTCTCGGCCGCTGCCGATAACGAGCTGGGAGAGGTGCTGGGCGAGTATTTGCAGTATCATTTGGGCTGTCGGCTAAAATCGAGGCGTTTCCTGCAATTATCCGCAAAAACTCTTTGACTTTTACATTGAACATTGATATAATTTTTATGTTATTCTTTTATCAGAAGCAAGGAGGAACCATCTTTGAATTTTCAAAACATCATTTTAGCCCTTAATAAGTTTTGGGGAGAGCAGGGCTGCATTATTTTACAACCCTACGATCTGGAAAAAGGCGCGGGTACGATGAATCCCGCCACCTTTTTGCGTGCCTTAGGGCCCGAGCCTTGGAACACCGCTTATGTCGAGCCCTCGCGCCGCCCCGCCGACGGCCGTTACGGCGATAATCCCAACCGCCTGCAGCATTATTTTCAATATCAGGTCATTATGAAGCCGTCGCCCGACAATATTCAGGAGCTTTATTTAGATTCGTTAAAGGCGATCGGTATCGATCCCGCCGAGCACGACATTCGTTTTGTCGAAGACAACTGGGAAAGCCCGACCCTGGGCGCCTGGGGCTTGGGCTGGGAGGTTTGGCTGGACGGTATGGAGATCACCCAGTTCACCTATTTTCAGCAGTGCGGCGGCATCGACTGCCACCCCGTCTGCGCCGAGTTGACCTACGGTATCGAGCGCTTGGCCGTTTATATTCAAAAGCTTTCCAGCGTTTACGAGGTCGAATGGGTTGACGGTATCAGCTACGGTGATGTTTACCATCAAAACGAGGTCGATTATTCCACCTATAATTTTGAGGTCGCCGATACCGAGATGCTCTTTACGCTGTTTGATATGTACGAGGCCGAAAGCCGCCGCGTGATCGAGGCCGGCCTGGTTCAGCCCGCTTATGATTATTGCTTAAAATGCTCCCATACCTTTAACCTGCTGGATGCCCGCGGCGCGATTTCCGTTGCCGAGCGGCAGGGCTTTATCGGCCGCGTGCGCCATTTGGCTAAAAGCTGTGCCGAGGGCTATGTCAAGCAGCGCGAAAAATTAGGCTACCCGATGTTAAAGGATACGGCGATTCGCGCCAAATTAGCTTTGGATAAGGAGGCAAAATAATGAGCGAAAGAAAAGACCTGTTATTCGAGTTAGGTACCGAAGAAATCCCCGCCCGTTTTTTGCCGCCCGCGGTTAAACAAATGCGCCAGCTGGCAATCGAAGGCTTAAAGGAGCTGGCTCTTGATTATAACGATTTAAAAGTATTTACCACTCCCCGCCGTTTAGTGCTGGCCGTTTACGGCTTGGCAGCTAAGCAGGAGGATCTTGTGACAGAGCAAAAGGGCCCCGCCAAAAAGGCCGCTTATGATGCCGAGGGCAAACCGACCCGCGCCTTGGAGGGCTTTTGTAAAGGTCAGGGCGTGACCCCCGCCGAGCTGATCGAAAAAGAAATTAACGGCAATATCTATCTTTACGCCCAAAAAGCTAAAAAAGGCCAAAGTGCTCAAGAGGTTTTACCCGCTTTTTGCGCCGATTTAATCAATAAAATCTACTTCCCCAAGCCGATGCGCTGGGGCTATCAGGAAATGCGCTTTGCCCGCCCCGTTCGCTGGCTGATTTTGCTGTTCGGTGACGAGGTACTGGACTTGACGCTGGCCGATGTCAAGGCGGGCAGACTGTCGCGCGGCCACCGCGTTTTGGGTTCGCAGGCTGTCGAAATTCAAAATCTGGCCTCCTATGAGGATGCTTTATACAAAAATTATGTTATCGTCGATCAGGCCAAGCGTAAAGAGGTCATTCGCGAGCAGGTTTCCGCCGTTGCCAAGGCCGAGGGCGGCCTGCCGATCAACGACGAGGAGCTGCTGGACGAGGTGACCTATATTTTAGAGTGGCC
>JAQVWQ010000087.1 GCA_028709615.1 Clostridia bacterium
TGGCTACAACATGATTATCTCCCGCAGCTGCAGCCAACCAGGTAGCGCTACCGACCCGTGTCGGAGCATTTTTATCTGCAACAGTGCCGTCGCCTAACTGACCCACATGGTTCCATCCCCAGGCCCAAAGACTGCCATCCGCTTTCATGGCCACGGTAAACTTTGATCCTGCGGATACGAGGGCCCATTGTTCGGTGCCAATCTGAGTGGGAACTTTTTTAAAATCTGTGCTGCCGTCACCCAGTTCACCCTTTGAATTGGCTCCCCAGGCCCACAGGCTACCGTCTGATTTTATGGCTACCGTATGTTGACGCCCGGCAGACACTGCGATCCAGGTGCTGCCGGCGGCAATGCGCGTTGGCACATTCTTGTCTTCAGTAGTACCGTCCCCCAGTTGACCAATATTATTGCTGCCCCAGGCCCACAGGCTGCCGTCAGTTTTCAGGGCTACTGTATGATACTCTCCTGTCTCTATTGCCGCCCAAGCGTCGTCGCTGCCGATGTGTACGGGAGAATCTTTCATCGACTCGGATGTACCGTCTCCCAACTGACCATAAAAGTTCGAACCCCAGGCCCAGAGGCTGCCATCCGCTTTTAAGGCAACCGTATGCATGTATCCTGCGCTTACCGCTGCCCAGTCTTCAGCTGTGCCGATATGTGTGGGGGTAGATCTTTGTTGTAAGGTGCCGTCACCCAGTTGACCATCAACATTGTTGCCCCAGGTGTAAAGCTGTCCCGGCCGCGGTGGCGCCGCAGGCGCCACCGGCGTGGCTGCTGCGCTTGCCTCCGCGCCGCTGCCGGCGCTGTTAACCGCCCGCACCTTAAAAGTATATGCTGTGCCGTTAATTAGTGAGGTAAAGCTGTATGAGGTGCTCAATCCCGCATCAACCCAGCTTGCGCCATTGTCCTTGGATACCTCGTACTTGGTAATCGCGCTGCCGCCGTCACTGGCTGGGGCAGTCCAGCTTAACGCTACCTGACCGTCGCCGGGCGTGGCGTTTAAGCTCTGCGGCGCGGCGGGGACGGTGACCTGCTGCACGGTCAAGGTCAGAGCGGTGCCGGTATAGGTTGGCACTAAGCTAATACCCGGTACATTGCCGGCAATGGAAGAAAATGTACCGGTTTTTGAGGCGTAAGCCATAACTTCAAAGGTATCGCCCGACTGGGGAACATACTCATCTATCAAATTAAGCTCCAATTTACCGGCCAGATATGCTTGCCCGCTAAGCTCAAGCTTCGTAAAGTCTGCAAGTCCCCCGACAGCAAAAACCATAGTACCTGTGCTCTGCTGCTGATAATAAGTATTGCTGAAGCGAACGGCCGCGCAGGTATTGGCTATTATTAAAGTCCCGCTGCCGCCGACCTGGCCGCTGATGTTATAGCTCCCGTTCCCGCCCAGTTCCAAAGTTTCTCCTTCTTGGATTGGAAAGTAACCGCCGCCTTCGGCGCCGCCTGTAAGTGTTAGGCTGCTGCCATTTATAAGCAATGAGCCGTTGTTGACCAGGTAGCGATTCAATGAAGCTTGATCTGCATAGAAATTCGCATTTTGGTCAACGATGATCTTGCCTGAGCCTTCTATGCTTCCTCCGCTCCATAAAAAGTTTCCGCCGGCGGTTATTGTGATATCCCCCGCTCCGTCCAGCTTGCCGCTTGTTAAAGAAGAATTACCGGAAGCCAGTTTAAGAGTGCCGCCGGAAACGGTCAAGTGTCCTGCGCAGTTGAGTCTTACACTTGTCTCGCCGCCCGAATACACCACTACCGAGGACTCAGGGATAGCTACATAGTCGTTGTCCACCGGTATCTGATTCAGATCCCAGTTGCCAGCGTTGTGCCATAACCCGTCACCGGCCGCCCCGGTCCACGTGATGGTACTTGCCGCAAATACAGTTTGGCTCAATGTTAACGCCAAGATAAGACATAGCGCCAATAAGATAAGTCGCCTCATTTTAATTCCCCTCCAAATCAATTAATACCCTTCATACGGAATCGCCTTTGTAAACCATCTCACCCGCAAGGCAGTCAAACTTTGCATCACCGGCAAAAAAAGAGCGAAAAATCCCCGCCGGCCTGAAAATCAACACTCTTTACGGCCAAACTGCCGATATTATAATTATAGCTACCAGTATTTTATTAGCCGGCCGCCCGTAATAATAGGTTAAATATGCTTATAATTAGTAAGGAAAATGTTATTTTGCAAAAAAGCAGCCGGGCTTTCGTAAAAACGAAGGCCCGGCTGCTTTAATTACTTTTATATGGTGTTTTTATTCTGACATTTTACGATACGCAGAGGGGGAAAAACCGGTTTTATTTTTAAATACCCTCGCAGAATAGCCGTTATAATCCAGATTGCAGGCGGCAAAGGCCTGCGCGATAGAAAGGTTGGTATCTAAAAGCCTCTCTTTCAATTTGTCGATTTTGTAATTGGTATAATACTCGTGGGGGGTTACGCCGGTATGCTTCTTAAACAGCTTTGTAAAATGCGCCTTGCTCAGGCAAGCGGCCTTTGCCGTTGCGCCGGCGTCAAAAGGCTCCTGCCAGTGGCTTTCTATGTATTCCTTGGCCTTGGCGATTTCGTCCTTACCACGATAAACCCTCCTGTTGATCAAAAATACCGCTACATAGATCACCCGTTTTTCGTCGTCCAAAAGAGGGAAAACCGTAATGTCCTGATATACAGCCTCTATATCGAAGTCCTTTACGCCGTATCGCTCTGTAATTTCTTCCAAAGGCACTCTGATATCCGGAAAAAAGACGGTTTCGCCCTTAAAAGCCCGCTTTAACACGGGGAGCTGGCCCGAGGTGACAATGTAAGGATCTTTGAATATATTGTATTTCCCGACAACCATGTCCGGGCTGATAGCAGGATATTCAGTAAGCATAGCTTTATTCACCAGCACCGAGGTTCCGTCCGGAGCGTAAATCTCAATCGGATAGGGGAAGCACTCAATCACCTTGGCAAGCAATTCTTCCTTGCCAAAGAACGATTGGAAGGACTCTATGAGATTGTTTTGCATGTCTTTCATATTATTTCCCTTTTTTTATCACCTTTTGAATACCTGCCGTCTTAAAGCTTGTTTTGCATCCCTTGAGAGCAAGCGTATATCGCCAAGGAGCTTTCTTTTTATTATACTACATATTTTAATATATTTCTATGTTTAAAAAAGCTGCACAAAAAAAGCCGCCTATAACACAGGTGCAAAAATTAAGGCTGCTCTTGCTTTGTTTTGGGCAAAACAAAAACCCCCTGCCGATAAAATTATTTTATCGGCAGGGGGTAAATGTTATATGCTGCGCCGGCCTTTTTGATACCGTGCCTGCCCCGGCCGCACCGGCAGGCCGAAAAAGGCCGGCCTGTTTTGTGCTGACCGCAAGGTACCAAAGAGTGCCACTGAACAAGCAAGTGTCACTGCCGGCAATAATAAATACGCCTTACTGTTTTGTTTTCAGCAGGTCACGGATTTCTTCGAGCAGTACAAGATCCGGAGCGGGTGCCGGAGGCTCCGGCGCTGCTTCTGCCGCTTGCTTTTTTCTGGATGTCAAAAGCTTAATAAACAAGAAAATAGAGAAGGCAATTATCAGAAAATCGACGGTGGCTTGAATGAACGAACCATAAAGGATGGCGACTTCTGCAACATCGCCGCTGGCAGGCGTGATGACATATTTTAAATCCGTAAAGCTGATCCCGCCCAAAATTACGCCAAGCACAGGCATAAGAACATCATTGACCAGGGATGAAACGATTTTGCCGAACGCTCCGCCGATGATCACGCCCACGGCAAGGTCGATGACATTGCCTTTAAATGCGAACTCTTTAAATTCCTTTAGCATTTGTGCACCCTCTTTGTTTTTTAGCACTAATGATTTTTTTAATTACTGCCCTGAGAATATACTATAAATTAAACGCAGCTTATTATAATAAAAAAGCAGCAGTCCTCAAGCATTTTAAGAGTCTTGCTCTTGTTCCTCCTCTTGCTCCTCCTCCGGAGCTGCTTTTACTTTTTCGGCAATGGTTAAAATAATAGTATCTTCCGGCATTGTCAGTCTAATGTCTTCATTTTTGGCAATATCCAAATCTTCCAGCTTAACAGAGCTTCCGGCATTCATTCCCTCTAGGTCGATCACAACCTTTTGCACAAAATGCCTTGGCAATGCGTTATAGGTAATTTCTTCAATATGCTGCTGGATGAGGTTTTCGTTCTTTTCTCTGTTGATTAAGACCACATTTGCCACGCTGTTAACCGTTTCGTTGGCAACAATATGATGAAATTCTATATGCTCAACTTGTTGGCTGACAGGCTCGCGGGTAATCTCTTTAAACAGGACATTATATTTTTCCTCACCAATATCAATGGTAAGCACGCTCCCCCTTGATACCTCTTTTAAAAAGCGATTGGCATCAATAAGGGGAATTTGAATTAAAATAGTCTCTTTTAAATTACGCCCATAAATCAATGCCGGAATAATACCCTTGCGCCTTAACTTTTTGGCTTTTATGCTCTCGTCTCTACGCTCAACCTTTAAATTATAAATGGTAATCCCTCCTCAATTAGCAATTTAAAAAATAACATTTTAAAAATTGCTTATATTATTATTTATTTAATCATTTTACCATAAATAATAAATATAAGCAAATGCGCTGATATTAAGGTCTTAGTTTGTTTGTTTAAAGTGAATTTTATTGCAAAAGGCTGATAATTTTAATACAGTGTTCATTTGCCGGACAAATCGAAAGCGCGGGTTTATATTTCGTTAGCGAAGGTATAACGGATGTTAGTTCTTCTGCAGGTCAGGTGTTGCCAATCTCCGGACCCACTTATTGCAGAACGCCGTCGATCTTTTGCTTGATGTCTTGAATCGTCGCCTCAAAATCCCGAATGTCACACAAGATTTGATTTTGGCTCGTCACATTGGCTTCGACGATTTTCTCCGACTTTTCTGCTAAATCCTTGATTTCATAAGCAACCACGGAAAACGCCTTTCCGGCTTCTCCCGCCCGGGCCGACTCAATGCTTGCGTTGAGCGAGATGATCTTTGTCTGCGACGATATTTTGTTAAGGTTGGATGAGGATGCCTTGATCATTTCAAGTTTTGAATCAATTTGTGCAACGCGTGTATTGAGTGATTGGAAGATGGTATCGAACTCATCCTTGCCGCTTCTAAGCTTTTGGCGGGAGTAATTGATGCAGTTACGCATGTCATTATTGCCGATTGCAATTGCGTTAGCGAACTCATGACAACCACCGTATCCGCAGGAAAAGCAGTTTATGTTACGGCTCTCCGGCGTCGTTTTCCCGAGCTGTAAAAAGACATTTTCAATCTCCTGCGGAGAGGCATTCTGAACTTGCTTGCTGCAGTC
>JAQVWQ010000088.1 GCA_028709615.1 Clostridia bacterium
CCCTCTAAAGGGGGCTGTTGTTTATTATATTTTATCTAAGTGGTTAACCTTACTTGGTAACGATAATTAAATACTGTGCGGCTTGCTCGCCCCAAAAGGACATCAGCCAATCCCGATAAGCGGGGTTAGCGGTATCGGTTACATATTCAACGGTGTATCCGTATTTTTCAAACTCGCGAACCGGAATATAGGTGTGGTCATTGATAACCTTGCCTTGAACTTTTCCGCTGAATTTTTCGGTCTTAATCGAGGCTTGCTGCGTAGCCTGATCCCAATTAACGGTCGCGCCCAGCAATTCACAGGTCAAACGCAGCGGCAGATAGGCGCGGTCGTTGATCATTTTAATTTCAATTTCGCCGCTGTTGCTGTCTAAGGTCATACCTCCGAACAAATCAAGCGATTGATTATAAACATACTGCTCGCAATCTGCGGAGTGAATAAAGGCTACCCGACTTTGGGCATTATCCTCAATTACCTGCTCAAGATCAACCACGCCCTCGGTGGGGATATCAATGCTGACGGAGGCTGTCGGTCTGTACGACTCCTTAAGGGCAATATTCATAGAAAAATAATTAAGGCTGCCTTCCTTGACATTGATAATCATTTCATATTGATCGTTAAAGTTGCCGGCCGATTTGTCAATATAATAACGGAGCTTGCTGCCTTCGATCATCGCCAAAGCTTTTTGTGCATCCTCACTTTCCAAAGCGGCCAGTTGTGCCAAAGCTCCCTCTTTATCGGCTTTAATGGTAGCCACCACTTCGTCAATAGCGGCGTTTATTTCTTCTGCGCTCACATTTGGCACACCAAGCATTTGGATATAAGACTTCATAGCGGGATCGGCTAAAAGCTCTTTGTACCAAGCTCCGATGGCGTCGATATTATTAATAGAGAATTCCGCAAAGGATTTGATAAAAGGCAAGGCATTTTTATCGGTCAATAAAAATTCATAACCAATGCCTGATTTTTTAACCAGGCCGCTGCTGTAATCCTTGGCTACTACATTAATAAATTTATCACCGGCGTTCAAGCTTGCTTTAACAAAATCCTGAGCCCATTGGTTAAGTGAGGTAATATCAATATTATCGCCATAATGTTCCAGCATATTGACTTTCAGCCATTTGCCGTCACCAATCAGCTTTTTGCATTGATTAAGTTCGGCTTCCGAAATAAAGGGGGCAAGCAAGGCCAGCGTTTTTTGGCTGTTAAAATAAAAATCGCCGTTGTTGTTCATATAGATCTTGCCCAAATCGTACTTATTACCGCCAAAAGCGACAGCCAAATCTATCTCAGACAAAGTTTTTGTCACATCGCCCTTAATTGAGTAAGTGAGCTTAATGTCTTTAAAAGCTGCCAAGAGGGCTTTTTCTTCATCTGTAATAGTCTCGTCTGCCATTGCCGTAACAAAGGACATATCCATGGCGATAGTCATTTCACCGCTGCCGGTATAAGCCTGAAGCTGCGACAGATCCGTAGTCAGGTTATAAAAAGCCACCTCGTCTTTGGAACAACCGGTCAGTGCCGTTAGGCATAAAACAGCAATCAACAAAACAACAGTAATTTTTTTCACAGCCAACACTCCCCTTTATTTTTTAAATATTACATTTAGAAAGCCTTAAATAGCTTTCGTAACGCTCACGAGCATCCTCCTCGGTCTTTTTAAATAATTCCTCGGCAATTTGCGGATAACCTATGGCTAATGAAGTATAACGAACTTCCTCTTTCAAAAAATCCCTAAAAGAAGCCGTCGGTTCTTTAGAGTCTAAGATGAAGGGGTTTTTGCCTTCTTTTTTTAAATCGGGGTTATAACGGTATAAATGCCAGTAGCCTGCCTCAACCGCTTTTTTCATTCTCTCGACAGAACCGCTCATACCGCCTTTGATACCATGATTGATACAAGTGCTGTAAGCAATAATCAAAGAAGGTCCGTTATAGCTTTCGGCCTCGCGGATAGCCTTTAAGGTCTGGTTCATATCGGCGCCGATGGCAATTTGCGCCACATAAACATAACCGTAGGACATAGCCATCATACCCAGGTCTTTTTTGCGGGTGCGTTTACCGGAAGCGGCAAATTTGGCAATCGCCGCCGTCGGCGTGGCCTTAGAGCTTTGACCGCCCGTATTGGAATAGACCTCGGTATCAAAAACAAAGATATTGACATCCTCGCCCGAGGCTAAAACATGGTCTAAGCCGCCATAGCCGATGTCGTAGGCCCAGCCATCGCCGCCAAAAGCCCAAAAGGATTGTTTAACCAAATGCTCGCGGCGCTGACAAATCTCCATAGCACTAGGATGCTGGGAATTTTCCAAAAGTTCCCTGATTTCTTGATAAATTTTTAAGGTTTTTTCACCGTCGCTATAATTATCCAGCCATTTTTGGTAGGCGGCAGCCAAATCGCCTGTTAAGCCGTCGGCCAAAGCCTGACGCATAAGTTCGGCGATTTTTTCTCTTTGCTTGCCTGCGCCCAAGGCCATACCAAAAGCGTATTCGGCATTATCCTCAAAAAGACTGTTAGCCCAGGCAGGGCCGCGGCCGTTTTTATCGGTGGTGTAAGGAATAACCGGTGCGGGCGCACCCCAAATCGAGGAACAGCCTGTGGCGTTACCGATCACCAAACGGCTGCCGAACAATTGCGTCAACAACCTGGCATAGGTGGTTTCCATACAGCCCGCGCAAGAGCCGCTAAATTCTAACAGAGGCTTTTTAAACTGGCTGTTTTTAATGTTGTTGGCCGCAACCAGGTCACTTCTGTCAGGCAGGGAGATCATCTTTTCCCAATTTTCTTTTTCCAAAACCTTTTGTTCGTCAATAGGCCGCATTTCTAAAGCTTTTTCCTTGGCAGGGCAGATTTTTACACAAACACCGCAGCCCAGGCAATCCAGCGGGCTGATCTGAATTTTAAATCTGTAAGCGGCAAATTCTTTACCGGTAGCCTTTAAAGTGGTTACGCCGGCCTCTTCGGCTTCCGCCTCAGTCATTAAGAAAGGACGAATGGTCGCGTGCGGGCAAACCAAAGAGCATTGGTTGCATTGAATGCAGTTTTCGCTGATCCACATCGGTACAAAGGAGGCCACGCCGCGTTTTTCGTAGGCGCTGCCGCCCAGCGGGAAGGTGCCGTCCTCGCGGCCCAAAAAGGCCGAGCAAGGCAGCTCGTTGCCGCGTGCCGCGCACATCGGACGCTGGATGTTTTTTATAAAATCGGGCTCGTCGGCGGGCTGCTTGATTTCGTCTTCGGCCTGCGCCCAGGCGGCAGGCACTTGCACCTTGCGGTATTGTTTAACGCCGGCCTGCACAGCTTCTTTGTTCATATCGACAATCTTTTGGCCCTTTTTGCCATAGGCCTTAACAATAGATTCATCAAGTGCAAGAATTGCCTGCTCAACAGGAATTACCCCCGTCAGCTTAAAGAAGGCGGCCTGCATTACCATATTGGTACGATTGCCCAAGCCTAAATTGCGGGCAATTTCCACAGCATTGATGGCATAAAAATTAATTTCGTTTTCCGCCAGATAGCGTTTCATATCAGCCGGTAATTCCCTTGCTAGCTGCTCATCGTCCCAAACGGTATTAAGCAAAAAGATCCCGCCCCTTTTCAGCCCATGCAAAAGATCGTAGGTGTGAACATAGGCCTGGTTGGAGCAGCAAATAAAGTCGGCGTTGCTGATTAAATAGGGTGCTTTGATGGGCTTTTTGCCAAAACGCAGATGCGAACAGGTCAAACCGCCTGATTTTTTGGAATCATAGTCAAAGTAGGCTTGTGCGTACAAATCGGTTTTGTCGCCGATAATATCAACAGCCTGCTTGTTGGCGCCGACCGTACCGTCGGAGCCAAGCCCCCAAAACTTGCATTGAATAGTGCCTGCGGGCAGCATATCGATTTTTTGACCGCGCGGCAGCGAGCTGTTGGAAATATCATCAACAATCGAAATCGTAAAGCCGCTGCGCGGAGAGTCGGAATTAAGGTTGGCAAAAACAGCGATAATGTCTTCGGGCAGGGTATCCTTGCTGCCCAGGCCGTAACGGCCGCCGATAATCAGCGGGGCCTTTTTGCCCGCAAAGGCCGCCACAACATCCATATAAAGCGGCTCACCGGGAGCGCCGGGAGTTTTAAGGCGGTCTAAAACGGCAATCCTTTCAACCGTTTTGGGTAAAGCGTTAAGAAAATAATCAATGGCAAAGGGGCGGTATAAACGCACCTTTAACAGGCCGACCTCGCCGCCTTGCGCGTTAAGATAATCCACCGCCTGTTCGGCCGTTTCACAAACGCTGCCCATGGCAATCACAACGGATGTCGCGTCGGGCGCGCCGTAGTAATCAAACAAGCCGTATTGACGGCCGGTAATCTTGCTGACCTGCTTCAGGTAGTCCTCAACCACAGCGGGAACCTTTTCGAAGAAGGGGCTGGCCGCCTCGCGAGCCTGAAAGAAAATATCGGGGTTTTGATTGCTGCCGCGAAACACGGGATGCCCGGAGTTAAGCGCGTTTTTGCGGAACTCCTCCACAGCGGCCATATCCAGCATTTTACGGTAATCCTCATAGTCAAAGACCTCGATTTTTTGCTGCTCATGAGAGGTGCGGAAACCGTCAAAGAAGTGAAGGAAGGGGATTTTAGTTTTAATGGCCGCCAAATGGGCAACACCGCCCAAGTCCATAACCTCCTGCACGCTGCCTGTGGCCAGCATAGCAAAGCCTGTTTGCGAGCAGGCCATTACATCGCTGTGATCGCCAAAAATACAAAGAGCATGAGCCGCCAAAGTGCGCGCCGATACATGCAGCACGCCGGGTAAAAACTCGCCCGCCATTTTATACATATTTGGTATCATCAGCAGCAGACCCTGCGAGGCTGTATAAGAGGTTGTGAGCGCGCCCGTCGCCAAAGAGCCGTGCATAGCGCCGGCGGCACCGGCCTCCGACTGCATCTCCACCACTTTAACCTCTTGACCAAAAAGATTTTTCTTGCCCTGCGCCGACCATTCGTCCACATATTCGGCCATCGGCGAGGAAGGCGTTATTGGATAAATAGAGGCAACCTCTGTAAAAGCGTAAGAGGTATAGGCCGCTGCTTTATTACCGTCCATTGTCAACATTTTTTTAACCATATTACCATATTCTCCTTCCAAGATTATTTAGCAACTATATTGACCAGCTTATCGGGGATTGCGATTATTTTGATAACCTGCTTGCCTGCCGTCAATTCGGCAAACAAGGGCAAAGAGCGAACATAATCGCTTAATTGCTCAGCGGAAAGTCCGCTGGGTACAGTCGGACGGCCCTTGATTTTACCTGACAGCTGAACAACTATTTCCACAGAATCCTTAACCAAAGCGTCCTCGTCCC
>JAQVWQ010000016.1 GCA_028709615.1 Clostridia bacterium
GTGTTTTGAGTATGCCGATAATTTTGGCTACTGACCGCTATGTGGCTCATATCGCGGTTATGGCTGTAATTTATGCTATGGTCTGTTTGGGGCTTAATTTTCAAATGGGCTCAACTAATATGGTAAATTTTGCTCCTGCGGCTTTTATGGGTATCGGGGCGTACTCCTTGGCGGTGATTACCGGCAAAATGGGTATGAGCCCTTGGTTCGGAATGCTGACGGCCTTAGTGTTTTGTATAATTGCCGGCCTTTTAATCGGCTTGCCGACCTTGCGTACCAAGGGTTATTATCTGTCTTTAGTTACAATGGCTTTACAGTTGGCTTTTACGCAACTAATCAAGAATATTCCTTATTTGGGAGGGCCAAACGGTATTTCCGGGGTAAAAACCTTTGATTTGTTTGGCTTGCCGCTTTATAAAAGTTATACGGTATTCGGTATAAAATTAGCGCCGCAAGCTCCTTATTTGCTGTTTTGTTTAATTATTCTTATGCTTCTTATTTATGTGGCAATGCGAATTTATCTTTCCCGTTTCGGCTTGGCATTAAATGCCATTGCTCAAGATGAGGTTGCCGCCGATTGCTTGGGTATTGATGTGACTCGCCATAAGCTTTTTGCCTTTGTTATCGGCAGTGTTTTTTGCGGTATCGGCGGCGCGCTTTATGCCGGATTAAGCGGCTTTGTCGGGCCGACAGATTTCACCTTTGCCCGCTCTTTAGTCTTTATTTGTATGGTTATTTTAGGTGGTATGGATAGCGTGATGGGTGTTGTATTAGGTGCGTTTTTACTGACGGTGATTACCGAAAAGCTGCGCGATTTTTCTGATTATGCCCAGTTGGTTTATGCGCTGATTTTAATTGTGATGCTGATTGCCCGCCCTTGCGGGCTTTTGCCCAAACGGGTGCGCAATTATTGCTTGTTGTTTAACAGAGATTTAAAGGAGGTTGATCGACATGCCAGTTGTTCAGATTGAAATGTATCCTCGTTCCGCAGAAGTTAAAAAAGAGTTAGCAAAAGAGTTAACTGAGGTTATCAGTCGTGTATCAGGAGCTCCGCCGGAGGCAGTGCATATTATTTTTCGCGATATGGAAAAAGAAAATTATGCGATTGCCGGCATATTGCAAAGTGCAAAATAAGCATTAGTTAAAAAACAGCCTGCTTAAAAAAGCAGGCTGTTTTTGTTAATTATGTTAAAAGGGGGGAGCGTCCTCGGGCGGCGGCGCATCTTCTAAAAAATCCATTTCCGGCGGGGCTTCGTTTTCATTCGGCAGGGGAGGAGTGCTTTGCGCAGAAGGTGGCGGAGGGGCTTGGTTTTGTCCCATCCAGGCCTGAGCCAAATCGGCAAAGCGGGTTTGTGATGGGATAAAGGCCATTTCTACCTCACCCGTAGAGCCGTTACGATGCTTGGCAATAATGACCTTAACGGTATTTTGGCTGTCTTCTTCCTCGTCCTTAGGGCGGTGAATGAAGATGACCACATCGGCGTCTTGCTCCAGCGCGCCTGACTCGCGCAGGTGGCTGAGGTTGGGCGGCTCGCTGGAACGCTCAACCAGACGGGAGAGCTGGGAAAGCGCTAATATCGGCACATCAAGTTCTTTGGCCAAGGCTTTAAGAGCGCGGGAAATACCGGAAATTTCCTGCTGACGGTTTTCGGCCCGGCTGCTGCCCGACATCAGCTGTAAGTAGTCGATAACCACCAAATCAAGCTCTTTGTGTTCGCGCTTAAGCTTACGAAGCTTAGAGCGCATTTCTATAACCGTGATGCCGGGAGTGTCATCAAGAAAAATTTGTGCTTTTTCAAAGGTTCCCAGTTGGCGCGAGAGGCGCTTTAAATCATCTTTATTGACACGCCCCGAGCGGACAAAGCTTTGGTCAACCTCAGCCGCCGAGCAGAGCATTCTGGTCACCAGCTGTTCTTTAGGCATTTCTAAAGAGAAAATTGCCACAGTTTTTTTATGCTCAACCGCTGCTTTTTGAGCGATATTTAAAGCCATCGAGGTTTTGCCCATACCGGGGCGGGCGGCCAAAATAATCAGGTCGCTTTTTTGCAAGCCCGATAAAAGCTTGTCCATATCACGGAAGGTGGGAATACCCGTAACGCCGTTGCTGGATTTCATTTTGGAAATCAGTTCCATTACATCTAAAGCAACGGTGCCGATCGGATAAAACCCTTGGTGGGCATTACGCTCGGCTACGGCAAAAATAGAGCTTTCGGCTTTTTCCAGTAAATCGGCGGCTTCTATTGTGCCGCTTAAGCCTTCGGCGGCTATTGTTTCGCCAACGGTAATTAAATGGCGTACGGTAGCTTTTTCGGCAATTATTTGGGCATAGTAAGGAGCAGATACCGTGGAAGGCACGGTATCCAACAAATTAACAAGATAGTTCACACCGCCGATACGCTCCAAGTCACCGGCGGCGGTTAAGGCATCGGTGATCGTAACAAGGTCGCAGGGCTGATTTTCTAAGGCCAGCTTTTGCAGGCAGGCAAAAATAAGCCGGTTTTCGTCACGATAAAAATCTTCGGCGCGAATATACTCTAAGGCTGCATTGACAGCTTCTTTATCAATTAAGCAGGCCCCTAACAAGGCCTGCTCGGCCTCGGGACTATGGGGAATTGTTCTGCCGGCAATAGGCATAGGTTCTTCCTCCGCTGCTTATTGAGCTGGTTTTACAACAAGCAGCATTTCGGTTTGAATACCTCCATGCAGCTTGACAACTACGGGGTAATCACCGACCAACTTAACGCTTTCGGCAACCTCAATACGGCGTTTATCCAAATCAATGCCGATTTCGCGAGAGATAAATTCGGCAATATCATTATTTGTAATAGAGCCAAACAGACGGCCGGCATCGCCGCATTTTACCTCCATTTCTATACGGCGGCCTTTTAATTCGGCTGCAATGCGTTTCGCTTCGGCCAAATCAGCGGCTTCTTTTTCGGCACGGCGGGTATTTTCTCGTTCTAAGGCAGCTATATTAGCGTTTGTAGCTTCTTTAGCCAAGCCTCGAGGTAATAAAAAATTGCGTCCGTAGCCTTCGGCAACTTCTTTAACATCGCCCTTCTTGCCTAAGGCTTTAACATCCTGCATTAAAATTACTTTCATTGAAAATGCACCTCTTTTATTATAATGTTATTATGCTTACACAGTTTTTTTGTTGAATTTTTCAATGCGTTTGCGAAAATCCAACAAGGGATCAAAAATGCTGATAATTACCAAAAACGCTGCTGTATAAATAAACAGGCTGATTAAGACTATAACAAACAGCGCTTTGAGTAACATATTTATTTGCCAGCGGCGCAGGTACCAAACTGCGAAGGATAGTCCGCAAATAAACATCAGCGGCAGGTATATGTAAAATAGATTTGAAGCGATGGTCATTAAGGTATCGTTTGGCAGATAATAACCGGCAATTAAGCAAGCCAAGGCAATAATAAAGCCCCATAAAAGCCGCCAGTCCATACGCCACATTTCGAACTTGGGCAGTTTTTTTATTTTATAACCTAATCGGCGTAAAACGATTACTGCAAGCAGGTAGCTGGCAAAGGACATCAACATAGCGGTTAAGATTAAAATAGCTGGAAGAATTTTTTTATAAAAATTGATAATTGTTTGGCTGTATTCCTGCCAATTTGTGCCCTCCGGCAGCATATCGGCAAGGCCGGGGCTGTTTTTGATAGTTTCAAGAGATGAAAGCATATATGACTCAAATTGGGATATCATATCGCTTAGAGGAAAGCCTGCAATGTAAGCCGAAATTAACAGGCTTATAATTGTTGTAACGGCTGCAATCAGCGTGCCGCCTGCCAAGATTACCAAGGGTTTGCGGCGGGTAGTGAAACAGTATCCGAAAAAAAAGCCGATCAGGCAATATTGTAAAATAATGGCTAAAGCCGCAAAAGGATTTGTCAATACGGATAACAATAAAGCTGAGCAGATTAAGGTAAGTAAGCCGGCGCCCAAGCCTTGGCGGATTATAATTATACAAATTGGCAGAGGTAAAGCAAGCGGTGCGATAAAACTAAAAATCGTAATATAATTGGCTAAAAAGCCCATTAAAACTATAAGCGCCGTCATCATAGCCACTTGACTGATAGTTTTGGCGTCAAGCTTGCTATTAATCGGTTTTGGCTGTTTTAGTTGGGAGCCGTTGGGTTTGCCGGGCATTTTTTGTTTATTATTTGCTGTGGGGTCTGTCAAGTAACTCTTCCTTTGCTAAAATTGTTTATAACATATTAAATATATAATATTCGCCGTAAATGGTGTTTTTTCCTTTATGTACAGATATTGTTTTTTCTTTACATCTGTGTCTTAATGTGCTAAAATTACTGTAATTTATCTAAGAAAGAAGTGTTTTTATGGAAAAGCTTATCAGCGGCAAGGTGCGCGATGTTTATAAAATAAATGAAAAAGAATTGGTGATTGTTACCACTGATCGTATTTCCGCTTTTGATGTTATTTTACCGTCATTGATTCCCAATAAGGGGAGGGTATTAAATCAAATTGCTTTGTTTTGGTTTGATTACACCAAGGATTTGGTGTCTAATCATTTGCTTGAGGGAGAGTTGCCCGAAGAGTTTGGCGGAGAAGAATATCGCGGCAGAACAATAAAAGCTAAAAGGCTGAAGATGCTGCCTTTTGAATTCGTAGTACGCGGTTATATGTTTGGCCATATGTGGGAGGCTTATCAACAGGGCGAGGATTTTTGCGGATATTGTTTTGCCGATAAATATGAATTGGCGCAAAAGCTGTTTAAGCCTATTTTGACTCCTTCGACTAAGGCCGATATCGGCGACGAATATATTACTATGCAAACGGTAGCCGATGTTTTGGGAGATAATATGGCCGAAAAGATAGAAAGAATTTGCTTTGCTTTATATGAGCGCTGCTATAAGTATGCATACGAGCGCGGTATTATTATTGCGGATACCAAGCTTGAGTTTGGTTATGATGAGTATGGAAAGCTTTACCTGGCAGATGAAGTATTTACGCCCGACAGCAGCCGTTTTTGGAGCTTAAAAGATTATCAAATCGGCACTTCACCAAAAAGCTTCGATAAGCAATTTGTGCGCGATTGGTTAATTAAGCAGGGTAAGGACGGTGTAAAACCTGCGCCGGAGCTGCCTGCCGAGATTATAGAAAAAACCGCAGCTTTATATGCGGAGTGCCTGGAGATTATTTGCGGTGAAAAAACGCCTGCATAATGCAGGCGTTTTTTTAATACAAAGAGCCGAAATTATCAAAGGGGAAAATTCTGATTTCTGCTTTTCCGCGGATATTTTCACGGCTGATAGAGCCTATGGAAACAGCACGGCTGTCATAGCTTTCGTCGCGGTTGTCGCCCATAACAAAGTAGCAGTTATCGGGTATTATTGTTGAAAAGTCGGTATAAATAAAGTTTTCAGCCAGATAAGGTTCGTTAAGCTGTGCGTCGTTAATATAAATTTTATTGTTGTTAATGGTCAGTTTTTCGCCCGGAAGGCCGATAATTCTTTTTATATAATAAGTTTCTTCTTTATCGGGGGCGTTGACGGTGACGATGTCGCCGCGTTCGATGTCACTGACACGGTAAGATATTTTATTTGTTAAAAGGTTATCGCCGTCGTTTAAAGTGGGGTACATAGAAAGACCGCTGACTAAAGTTACTTCAAAGACGAAATAACGCAGAGCAAAGGCAATAATTACGGCCAATAGGATTACCTTTGTATATCCCCAAATTGTGCCGATAACAGTATGGCTTTGAGTTTGTTGCGATTTTTCTTGTAAAATCTCTTCGGGACTGTTAATTGGATTAAAGACGCCGTATTCTTTTTGTAAATTATTGAGGGTTTGTTCGGTTTGGCTGGCTCGTTCTTGTGCTTGCTCTAATTGGTCTATTATGGCTAAAGCCTTTTGGCGCGCCTCATTAAGCTTGCTTTCGGCCAGTTCGGCCTGTTTTGCGGCATCTTGATAGATAATAGCTGCTGCGGCTTCGGCTTTAATATCGGCTGTTGCCCGTTGGGCAGCTTCTTCGGCCAGCTTTTTTGCTTCTTCTGCCGCATCACCGGAAATCTGTGCTGTTTTTTCGGAGCTTTCGCGCAAGGACTTTATTTGCTCCAGCTCTTCTTGGGCTTGGTTTAAAGATAGTTGAGCCGCCTCAAGTTCTTTTTCGGCATCGGTAATGGTATGGGCGGCGGAAAGGCGGGCTTCCTCTTGCAGGGCTAAAGTTGCTTGGGCTGCTGCCAATGATTGTTTAGCCAACTCTAAACGAGCCTTTTGCAAAGTGCTGTCAGCCTTTAGCCGTTCTTCCTCGGAAATTAAAGAAGACAGCTGCTTTTGCGCTTCGGTTGCGGCTTGTGCGGCTGCCTTGGCGCGGTCGGCAGCCCCTTCTGCCAGTTGAATAAGTTTGGGGTCGGCAGTCTGTTGGCAGTCGGCGGTTATAGGCGCTTTATCTTGTTTGAGCGTGGTACCTTGCAACTCCGGAGGTACACGGTAAAATTTTTCATTCCATTCGGACATGCTCATAACTCCTTGTAATAAATTGCGATATTTTATTATAGCATATATTCCCCATAAAAGGAAATAAAAATTTAAGTTTGGCAGGGTTTTAGATAAAAATAACTAATTTTTATTTTGAGGTGACATTAAATATGAAACAGGTGACAATTTTCAGTGACGGAGCTTGCTCGGGCAACCCCGGTCCGGGAGGGTGGGGGGCTATCTTGACATACGGAGAACACAGATTGGAAATTTCCGGCTTTGAGGCAGAAACCACCAACCAAAAAATGGAAATGAAAGCGGCTTTGGCTGCCTTGGAAAAACTAAAAGAACCATGTGCTGTGCGTTTAGTCAGTGACAGCGCTTATTTAATTAATGGGTTTAATCAAAAATGGTTGGATAAATGGCAGAAAAACGGTTGGCAAACAAGTAAAAAAACACCTGTTGAAAACCAAGAATTATGGAAGGCTTTGCTTGCACAGGCGCAAAAACATAAAATCGAATGGGTAAAGGTCAAGGGCCATGCCGGTCATCCCGAAAACGAGCGCTGTGACGAGTTGGCCAAGCAGGCCATAGAGGCTAAGTGCTAATTTAAGACATAAAAAACAGCATCTGCCGTAATGTGCAGAAGCTGTTTTTTTAATTATTTATTTTACTACTAATATATTGCAATTGGCATAATAAATAACGCGCTCTGTAACAGAGCCGATAAACATTTTGCGGGTAAGGCTGGTTAAGCCTTTGCAACCGATAATTATCATATCGTATTCGCCGTTGTCGGCTGTTTTAACGATTTCTTCGGAGGGGAAACCAACGGAAACAATGGTTTGGGTTTTAAGATTTTCTTGCTCAAATTTTTTTGCTACAAAATTTAAGATCATTTGCGAGCGTTCTTTTTCTTTTTCAAGCAGATCTTCATGAGCGGAAAGAATATGCTGCAAAAGGTGGGCAGGCATATTTTCTGCATTGTAAGCCGGCTCTTGGTAAACAACGGAAATCAATGTGATTTTTCCGGGGCAGTTTTTAGCAAGACCGATGGCAACATCGGCAGCTTTAAAGGACAATTCGGACCCATCGATTGCAACCAATAAATTCATAAAATGCACCTCGCCAATTTTTTGTATTACTATTAACAATATACGACAATAAATTAGAGTATTCCTTTTAAAAACTAATTAACAGAAAAGTCTATTAATTATTTTATGGATAGTTAGGAGGGAAAACAGTTAAAAGCGGCGAATATTTGCAAAATCAAGAAAAGGAGTGAACTTAATGTTTGAAGCTTTAATAAACGCAATTGTGGATGGTGACGAAGATGATGCAGCTGCAGCCGTTGAAGAATTGCTGGCAGATGGGATAGCCGCCGTAACGATTATTAATGACGGTTTGATTGCCGCTATGAACAAGGTCGGTGAATTATTTCGTGAAGGAGAGTTGTTTGTACCCGAGGTTATGCTGGCGGCTAATATCACCGCTGAGCAAATAGAAATATTAAAACCATATTTGGGTGCCGAACAGCCTGTTTGTTTGGCTAAGGTGGTTATTGGTACGGTTAAAGGTGATTTACACGATATCGGAAAAAATTTGGTTTCTTTAATGTTGGCCAATTCCGGTTTTAATGTTATAAATTTAGGAATGGATGTGCCGCCGGAGGAGTTTTGCCGCGTAGTACGGGATGAAGGCGTACAGATTGTGGCAATGAGCGCTCTTTTAACTACCACTATGCCTATGATGGCTGAGGTTATTAAACAATTACAAGCAGAGGGTTTGCGCGAGCAGGTAAAGGTAATTATCGGAGGTGCCCCGGTTTCTGCAGAATATGCCGAGCGGATAGGCGCAGACGGCTATTCGCCCGATGCGGCCGGAGCTGTGGCCTTGTGCAAGCAATTAATTAAAGAATAGGAGGAAGCAGATTTGATTATCGGAGAACTTTTAAACAGCAGCCGTTTGGCGGTTAAAGATGCTGTAGCATCTTACAATACCGAAGAAATACAGTGTTTGGCAATTGCGCAAACCGAAGCCGGAGCCGATTATTTGGATTTAAACTGCGGAGTTTTTGTCGATGACGAACCGCAAAGATTGATTTGGCTTTTAAAGACGGTGCAGGAGGTGTCACAGCTTCCGCCTTGTTTTGATTCTCCCTCTCCTGCGGCTCTGGCCGCGGCTTTAGAAGCTTATGACGGTAAAAAACCGCCGTTGATTAACTCTATCAGCGGAGAAAAAGAGCGATTAAAAGCAATTTTACCGTTGGTAAAGCAAAGCGGCGCCGGCGTTATTGCTCTTTGTATGGATGATGACGGTATCCCTCAAAGTGCGGAAGCCCGCTTGGCGGTGGCTCAAAAGATTATGGCGGAGGCTGAGGCTGAGGATATTGCACCCGAGCGAATTTTTTTTGATCCGCTCGTACAACCGGTAGCTACAAATCAGCAGGCCGGCAGAGCTGTTATGGATACGGTTGAGGGATTGCGTAAAAACCTTCCGTCTTGCAAAATGGCCTGCGGCTTATCTAATATCTCATTTGGCTTGCCCAACCGCAAGCTGTTAAATCGTTTGTTTTTAGTGCAGCTTGTATCACGCGGAATGGACACTTTTATTTTGAACCCCTTGGATAAAGAAATAATGGGAGCTTTGATAGCGACACGCACTATTTGCGGTGAGGATGCTTATTGCGGAAAATATTTAAAGGCTCACCGTAAGGGTATGTTTGAATAGGGCACAATATGGCTGATTATTCTTATATAAAAGCAAAAAATATCAAACAGGCAATGGAATTGCTTGAGCAGCCAAACAGCATTGTTTCTGCCGGCGGCAGTGTTTTGCTGCTGATGATTAAAGAGGGCGCTTTCCCCAACGGAGGACAGTTTGTGGATATTACTGGTCTGCCCGAGTTAAGGGGAATTACCTTTGAAGACGGCAAGCTGCGTATCGGTGCTTTGGTAACAGTGCGCGAATTGCTTAACAGCCCATTGGTTGCCGAATATCTGCCAGCTTTATTTGATGCTTGCAGTGTTTTTGCCGATCCCTTAACGCGTAATACCGCTACTATTGGCGGGAATTTTGCCGTGTCTTCTCCTTCTGCCGATTGCGTAATCCCGTTGATTGCTATCGGCGCTCAATTAGAGTTGCTTTCTAAGGCAGGCAAACGGATAATCGCCTGCGAGGAACTTTTTTGCGGCCCGGGTCAAAATACCTTAAAAAAAGGCGAGCTTATTTCAGCTGTTATTGCGCCCTTTGCTTTGAGCAGTGCTTTTTGCAAGCAGGGATTAAGAAAAGCAATGGCAATTTCTGTAGCTACCGCGGCAGCATCGCTGAGCTTGGATTGCGAAGGTATAATCACCTCTTGCCGCTTAGCCTTGGGCTCGGTTGCTCCCGTACCTCTGAGAATATATGCTACGGAAAAGCTTTTAGTCGGGAAAAATATCAATGATGATTTATTACCTGTTTTACGGGATTCCGTTAAGCAGCAAATTAAGCCGATAGACGATTGCCGTTCTACAGCCGAATACCGCCTAGAATTAGCGCCTGTCTTGTTAAGCAGGGCGGTAGTTTTAGCCGGCAAGCGGTATTTTAACTAAAATTGCCCAACATTTGGAGGTAATTTATATGCGTGGTAAAACGCTTGTAACATTTAATTTGAACGGTTGTGAGGTTTCTTTGCCGGTTAAGGCCGAAGAAAGCTTGCTGAATGCTTTGCGCCGCCATGGCTGTACTGATCTTAAATGCGGCTGTGAGGCCGGCTCTTGCGGTTCTTGTGCCTTATTGTTGGATGGCTTAGCGGTAAAATCCTGTATTATTCCTGCGGCATCCGTTAACGGCAAACAAATATGGACCGCAGCTGCTTTGTGTGAGTATGATACTTTGGCCAAGTCTTTGGCCGAGAGCTTTATAGATTGCGGTGCCGTTCAATGCGGATTTTGTACACCGGGAATGATCATTGCTTCTTATGCTTACATAAAAGACGGCGGTAAGGCTGACAGGCAGGCAATACGCAGAGCCTTATCCGGTAATTTGTGCCGCTGTACCGGATATAAAAAAATTGTGGATGCGGTGGAAAAGGTAGCGGGGTCTTTTTTTTGTTGAGCAGTAATTTTTATGATCAGTTTATTGAATTGGCAGATACAGATATAAATAAACCCCACGCTCAAAAAACAGACTCTGTGGTGCAGCCGCAACAGGCGACTAAAACGGATGTGAACGCCGCCACCGTCACCGGCACGGCCGAGAACCTGATCGGCAGGATGTAAACAGGCACAAGGACGACAAAGAAGGCAGCAGTAAAATATGGCCGCCTTCTCTGTTTTATGTAAGCAGCTATGCAGTAAAGTGTTTTGATACGGAGCGTGTCTTGCTACATAAATGAATGGAAGCTAACCAACTTTGCTTTAAGTAATAAAGCATGTACTTGGTTAAAAAACAAAAATGTCCTTTGAAAAGGCTGTTTGAGCCAAACCGAGGGACATTTTTGCTTATTCTTTTTTATAAAGTGATTTTAAGTATAGGGCTATGAAAAACGAGAGCATACAGAATGGAATTGTTATAATAGCGGCGACGCGTTTGGTATCGTCTGCCTATTTAACAGGAATATGCGTACCGTTTATTATAACGGCGGTAACTTTGGCAACATCAAGCGGGGCTTCCGTGTCCCAACTTAAATCGAATGTGTGCTTTTCAGCGTCTTGGCCCCCGCCGCCGCTTTCCAGTGGGATTTGGCCGTCGGCAGTCTCAAGCGCCAGGGGCATTTCACTCGCCCTGCATTCCTCACCTTCGTAGCTGCCCCGGACCTCAAGCCCTAGCGGGCTGAGAGTTAGGTACTCGAAGAGATGGCCATCAATGACAACATCGTTGGTCCAGATATGCATCTGTCGGCTTGTATCGCTTAGATTGGCCGCTACCTTCCAGTGTCCTTCCACACCGGAATAAACCGAGCCGGTATAGCAGAGGGTGTAGCCGTCCAGTTCTTCAATGTTTACGGAAAAGACAAATTCTCCATATTTATATACCGCGTCATCAAAACCATCTCCTTTAAGCAGACGGTGATTCCCATCGCCGAGGAGCATCAATTCATAATCGAATTCAATCAATTCACCGTCCGGCGCCATCAGAGAAAGACTAGCGTCGCTGCAGCCGAACTCTTTGCCGAAAACCATGCCGGTCTGTACATGCAGCTTGCCGTCCACAATGCCGATGTTAGAAATCCACTGATCGTCGTCTTCCCCATGCGGCAGGACGGCGTAGCGGCCCGGCGCAAGCGCCTCGGTGAATCCGCTCCAGTCGTCCGGCATATTCGTACCGCCCCAGATTTGTTCTTTCTCAAGAGGGGTGGCCTGCGCCTCGCCCAAGCCGGCCAGGGATACGGAAACCGGCTCGTTTTCATAGTCCCGTTCATCGAAGTAGATCAGGAAGCTGCCTAGCTCCAGCGGATCGGATATCGGCGTGTCCGATGTAATATTGAATTCGTAATAGAGAGTATTGGTTTCCTTGTCAAAATAGAGCAGGGTTTTCTCCAATGAGTAGCCGCCCAAGCACACCTCGCCCGTTTTCCCGGTTGTCTTCGGCTGGTTCACGGTCACGCCGAAGCCGTCACGGAAGTCTGTCTGCTCGGTTAGACGATTTTGACCGCTGATATCCTGGAGAGACAAGTAAACGATAGCCCTGTTTTCGTATTTTTGGGCGCCGATGACCTCCATGCGGATACCCTGGTCCTCGCATGAGACTTCCACCGGTTCGATGATCTCACCAAAAGAGGGGTTGAATTTTTCGATAAACCAATCAAAGCCTCCTAGCGATGCAGCTGTTGCAGTGACAACCAAGATTGCCGACAACGCAATACCTGCCACCATAGATCTTCCCCATCGCGCCCGACGAGGGGCAGCGGTACAGAATGTTTCTTCATGCAGCTGGTTTTTAACTTTTCCCTTAATTTTGCTTGCATCAACAGTGATTTGGGAAAGCGCATCGTGTATGGTCTGTTCGTTCTTATCAAATGTACTCATGTATTGACTCCTTTCCTTTATGCTCTGCGGTTAAATATCCCGCCATCTTCTTTTTAGCTCTTTCATATTGTTTACGCAAAGCTGAGGGAGAACATCCTGTGCTATGTGAGAGTTCATTGTAGCTTTGTTCTTCCATGATCCTTGCATACAGCAAAGCCCTTTCTTTGGGCCTAAGCCTTTTAAATGCGCGGAGCGTCTCTTCACTCAACCCTGTATCTCCAGTAGGGACAACCGCTTCATTGCGGACTTCACTAAAATAAAACAGTTTATGTTTTTTCAGTTGATTCAGACTGCGATTGTATGTAATTTTGTAAAGCCATGCGGAGAGATTGTCTCCGTCAAATGTAGAGCGTTTTTGATATGCAGAAAGGAAAACCTCCTGCACCACATTTTCCGCTTCATGGTAGTCACATAGGATAGCGGTAGCGTATCGCAACAGCTTTTCACCGTACAGATTGATGATCTCTTCCAATTCAGACTCACCACCGGTGACAAAACGCTGCCCTAAATCTATTTCAGTCATGTGTTCCTCCTTTCTTATATATCAGCCAGCCGTACCCTTATAACAATTCAAAGTATCACTTTGTGACATGTGTTTTAAATAGCCAATATCCTGCAAAATTCATTCAGTAACAATTACTATTAATAAATAGACAAGCAGGCTGCATATGATGGTATTACTTGTTACTTTACCTGATTGTTTTTTTATTCTATATTTTTCTGTACGACTTTATTTAAGATCAAGCTGATGCTTTTTCGACCGATGGCCTGTTGAAAAAATTGATTTGGTTAAACTTGAAGACGATCGGTTCTTTTTCTCGCCTTATTATGCTGTTCCCATTGTGCGCAGAGACATAGCTCAGCAGTATCTTAAAATTGCTCCGGTGTTAAATGAATTGGGTAAAGGACTTTACTGGTGGTTTTATGTCTGAACCTAACTATCGCGTGAATGAATTACAGCAAAGCTCTGCGGTTGCGGCCGGGGGGATTTTTAACCGGGCAGTGCTTGTAAAAGTAGTATTAAAAAACAAAATCTTGCGGAGCACATCTCCGCAAGATTTTTTGGTCGTTATAATCAATTTACTTATACATTAAATCTAAAGTTAATAATATCGCCGTCCGCGACAATATACTCTTTGCCCTCCAGGCGGAAATAGCCTTTTTCTCGGGCAACAGCCATTGAGCCTGCTTCTTTGAGTTTGTCAAAAGCAACCGTTTCTGCGCGAATAAAGCCCCTCTCTATGTCGGAGTGGATTTTGCCTGCGGCTTTTTTGGCAATCATGCCCGCAGGTATTGTCCAGGCTCGGCATTCATCCTCGCCGGCTGTTAAAAAGGATATTAAACCAAGCTGACGATAGAGGGCTTTTGCCATACGGCTGAGGCCGCTTTCGCTGATATTGAGATCTTCAAGAAAAACCGCTTTTTCGTCCTCGGGTAATTCTTCTATTTCTTCTTCAACTTTGGCGGAAACGGTAATCAGCTCCAGGTTTTTAGCTGCACAATAGGCTTCCAATTCAGCTTTTTGCGGGTAGTCGCCGGCAGCTAATTGAGTTTCGTCTAAGTTGGCGCAGATCAACATCGGTTTATCGGTTAAAAAGGTAATATGACGCGTGGCCTCCAGCTCCTCTTCGTCCAGTAGCAGGGTGGAAAGAGGTTGTTCTTCAATTAAGTGAGCCTGACATTTCAGCAAGGTTGCTTCTTCTAAAGGGTGTTCCATATTTTTCTTTTTACCGTTGCTGTTGATGCGGTTAAGACGGGTTTCAATCAGTTGCAGGTCGGCAAAAAGCAGCTCGTTGTTGATAATTTCGATATCGCGCAGCGGGTCGATACTGTTTTCGGAATGAGGCGTGTCCTCGTCTTCAAAAACGCGGACAATTTGCGCCAATAAATCGCAGTCGCGTACGGAGGCTAAAAACTCGTTGCCCGCGCCCTTACCTTCGCTGGCACCTCTGGCTAAGCCGGGGATGTCGATCAATTCAACCTGTGCATAGGTAGTTTTTTTGGGGTGGAAAATTTCAGTTAAATAAATCAATCTTTCATCCGGAATCCGGATATGTCCGGTATTGGCTGTGACCTTGCCGCTGTAAAAGCCCGAGGTTTCGGCTCCGGCATGAGTTAGCAAATTAAAAAATGTGGTTTTGCCTACCAGGGGCAGTCCGATCAATCCACAGGAAAGTGCCATTTACTTCGCCTCCAAGAGTTTGTCTTTTTATTATATATAAAAAGAATGATTAAAACAAGCCTTTTCTTGCGAAAATACAAATTCTGTGTTATGCTATTTTATTATAAGAAAGGAATATAATAATGAACGAAGAACTATTTTACGCAAATATAGATTATCAAAGAGAAAAACGGCGCGGAGTCGGTGAGGTTATATATGGCGAGGGTAAAACAGCCGAACAGATAACCGAAATTATCAAACGCTTAAGCGCCATTTCGGATCAACCTGTTTTTGCCACTCGCTGCAGCTTGGATAAATTTACTTTAATTCATGAGCAAGTGCCTTCTGCCAGTTATTATCCGCAGGCGAGAATTATCGCTGTCGGTCAGATGCCGGAGGCCGTAGGAAATATTGCCGTTGTTTGCGCGGGTACTTCCGATTTGCCGATTGCCGAAGAAGCTGCGGTTACTTGTGAGCTGCTGGGTAATATGGTTACAAGGATTTATGATGTCGGTGTATCAGGCTTGCATCGGCTGTTAGCCAAAACGGACAGCTTGCACAAAGCCGAGGTAATAATATGTATTGCCGGCATGGAAGGTGCTTTGCCCTCTGTGGTGGCCGGCTTGGTATCCGCACCTGTGATTGCTGTCCCGACCTCCGTCGGTTACGGCGCGTCATTCGGCGGGTTGGCAGCCTTGCTTGCTATGCTTACCAGCTGCTCGGCGGGAGTAAGCGTTGTTAATATAGATAACGGCTTTGGTGCCGCTTATACAGCCTCCGTTATCAATAGGGCAATACATAGTCACAGAGATTTTTAGGAAAACTGAACTCACTTAATCACAATATTTTTATAAAGGGTGTGTGCACATGCTTGCGGATTTGGTATTATTTGCCTTGCTTTTGCTGGCTGTTTTTTGCGGCTGGCAGCTGGGAATGATTCGCGTTTTAGGCGGTATCGGCTCATATGTGCTTGGATATTTGGCTGCGCGGAAATTTTCCGCAGCCTTTGCAGAACGACTGACAGAGTCAGTTGGTTTTATCAAACCCGATATGAGCGATAACGAGCTTTGGAGCTTTTTATCTTTGTTTATTGATACCGGAGTGCTGGCTAACCGTATTATTCAAACCTTAGCCTTTGTGGTTATTTTTATTGTTGTTGTTTTTTTAATAAAAAAACTGGTATTATTGCTGCACAGTGTTTTTAAAGGTACAGTGCTGGGCGGCGTTGACAGCTTTTTCGGTGCCTTTTGTCTGCTGGTAATCTTTGTGGTTTTTATTAATATTTACTTATTGGTGATTGTACCTGTTTTTGGAGAAAGCCTAACTGTTGTTACCGACTTTATCAAACAGTCGCAAGTGGTTCTTCCTTTGATTTTTGCGGGAACCGAACTGTTTGCAACTTCTATTGGGGCGAATGTATGACTGTTAGGGAACAAGTTGGAGATTTGTTAAACGGTCTGGGGGTTGATCGTTGGGGCTTTGCTGATTTAAGCAGCGAGCGCGGGGCTTTGAATTCCGAATACGGTACCGTATGGGATAATTATCCGCGGGCTGTTTCGCTTTTAATGCGTCTGCCTTTGGCTGTTTGTGAGGAAATGCAGCAAGCGGGTGTGCCTACAAGCAGTTATATGTATTATTATGATGTGTTAAACGCTCGTTTAAATGATGCGGCTATGCGATTAAGTGCTTTTTTGGAGGATTGCGGCTGGAGGGCTTATCCCATTCCCGCTTCACAGCGTATGGGTGATGATAAGCTGGCAGCAATCTTTAGCCACCGCTTAGCAGCACGCTTGGCCGGTTTGGGCTGGATTGGCAAAAGCTGCTGTTTAATAAACCCTGATTTCGGGCCGCGTCACCGTTTGGTGACAGTTTTGACCGATGCTCCTTTTTCTTGTGACGAACCAATTAAACAAAATTGCGGCACCTGCCGTCTTTGTGCCGATCAATGTCCGGCCGGTGCTATTTTGGGGGAAGACTTTAATAATAATCAACCTTTAAAAAACCGTTTTAACGGCCCGGCCTGCGATCGCTTTTTAAAAATGGCTCGAAATTCGATAGGCAAAAGATTTTGCGGGCGCTGTATTGTGGCTTGTCCCGTCAACAATAAAACCAAACAAGAACAAAAACTTATTTTTTATTTGGAAAAAGCCCCTGCGGAACAAATTTTGCCTTATTCATTGACAGCCGGGCTTAAGAGTTTACAAAAAAAAGCGCAAATCCGTCTTTGGGAGGATCAAATCCCCGAAGAAGGCTTGCCTGATGATGCTTTATTTTTTGCCGTGCCGCCGGCACTGGCTGCTGCCGCGGAAGCAACTTTGGAATCGGCAAATGTTCCTTACAGAATCATTGGGAGGTTGTTCTAATGAAAAAAACTTTAGGTTATGCATCCGAAACCATCGAAGATCAAACTTTAAGCGTATTTGAGTTTTTGGATGAGGAAATGGCCGAAGAAAAGGGTGATTGGCTCTTGCTTTTGGAGCATCCCTACCTGGCCGAAAATGACGGCTTGGGTGGGGCAATGATGGCCGAATATTTATCGGCCTTGCGTTGCGAGGAGGTTATGCCCAGAGCGATTATTTTTTTACATGCGGCAGTCGGTATGCTCTTGGAGGATTCTCCGTATTTGGAAGACTTATGTGCTTTAGAAAATCAGGGAGTTGCAATATATGCGTGTAGGCTTTCGGCTGATTATTTACAGCATTCGGGGCACCTTTGCTTGGGGCAAGCTGTTTCCATGCGGCTTATAAGCCAGCTAATTGCCTCGACTGTGCGGGTGGTGACTTTATGATCGAAACTTATATTTATCAACTTATGAGCTGGTTTTATCATCCTTATCTGTTCCTTTGCTTGCTGGTAATGGCTTTTATTGGTGTGGTTTTTCTCGTTCGCGGCATTTTTCGCCTTTTGCTTGGCCCTAATCGCAGTTTACAAGCGGCTGCCGTGCCTCAAACAACTCCCGATGCCGAAGAGCTTGCCCGTCTGGCACAAGTGCGTATCAAGGCGGCGTTACAGCAAGATGAGCTTGATCCGGCATTAAAAACAGAGTTAAAAGCCGGTGCGCCTTTATCGTTAAATTATTTGGCAGAAAACGAGATTAACGAAAAAATTCTGCCCTCATTAAAACATTTGGTTATCCGTGAGGGTTATTTGTCTGTTTACTTAGCGCGTTTAGGAGAGAAGGGCTTTTCGGCCGACAATGCGCTTTGTTTATGGCAGCTTTTTGGAGAAGACGGACAGCTGCCCAGATTGGTGGAGCTTTTGGCTCTTCCCTCCGAGGACGGTCAAATGGAGGCAGTTCGCTTTTTAAAGCTTTTAAAAAACGAAGCATTACTACCTTATCTTATTTCCGCGCTTTGGCAGCCTAACCGTTTTGTAACGGCGCGGGTTGCAGAGGTGCTCTTATCGATGGGCGGGAAAACCGGGGTGGTTTTGTCTGCTTTACTGCCTTCTTTACACAGCAGAGATGATATACTTTTAGTTTTGGATATACTAGCACAAACCGAAGATCGGTTTGCCTCGGATAATGTTGTGGCTTTACTGTCTAATACGGATGCTACTATCAGAATTGCAGCAGCCGAGGTCTTGGCACAGTTGGCAGATATAGCAAGCGGACAGGCCTTATTGATTGCTCTTGATGATAGCAATGATGTTGTGCGGCAGGTTTGTTGTCGTGCGTTGGGAGAAATTTGTTATCTGCCCGCTGCCGATCAACTTGCTGAACTGGCAAAAAGCGATATACCCGCCGTTCAAAAACAGGCGGAGTTTGCCTTAAAAAGAATAGGGAGGTAAATGCTCTATGGAAGAAAGCGTAAAGGATTTAGCTGAGCTTTTTTCAACCGCAAAGCTATTTGCTTACGGAAAGAATTTAATAAGTATTATTATAATAGTTGTCTTAGCCGGTATAGCTGTTAAACTGGGCCGGAATTTTATAAAAAAATCATTGAATTTGCATTTAATGAAAATCGATCCCGGACGAAGCGCAACAATGGCTTCTGTGCTGGTCAGTATTTGGAAATACGCAATTTACTTTATTGCCGGGATTATGATTCTCAATTCATTGGGTATCAATATTATGCCGATCTTGGCTTCCGCCGGTGTGGTCGGCTTGGCTGTGGCTTTTGGCGCGCAAAATTTGGTAAAAGATGCTATTACGGGCTTTTTTATTATTTTTGATAATTACTATACTATTGGTGATTATATCCAAACAGGCAGCTTAAAGGGTAAAGTGACTGAGTTTGGCCTGCGCTCAACCAAAATAATTGATTACGGAGGCGAAATTCATATTATTCCCAATGGCAATATTGGCACAGTGACTAATTATTCCAGAGGCATATTAACTGAATATATGTCTTTCCCTGTGCCCTTTGATACGGATTTAGCTGCGGCCGAAGCCGCCGGACGGCGTGCCTGTCAGAGAGTTTATGCAGAGTACTCATCAAGCAATAAATTGCCTGATGAGCCTGTTTACCTCGGTGTTGGGGCAATCGAAGGCAGCTTGATTAATCTGCAATTTTGTTTTTCTGCGTTGCTTAATGATACTTTTGGTATTAAACGCCGCTTTTTGCAGCTTATACGCGAGGAATTGGCTGTCGAGAATATTCAGGCCCCGGCGCCTGCTCCGTATGCTGTTATAAGGCAAGGAGAGCGGGCAAATGGATAGACTTCCGGATTTGGCTGTCGGCGATATTATCAGGCTGAAAAAACCACATCCCTGCGGCTGTGATACCTGGGAGGTTTTGCGTGTGGGGATGGATTATAACCTGCGTTGTCAAGAATGCGGGCGTTTGGCTCAGCTTACTTATGCTGAACTGGCCAAAAGCTTTAAAGAGCAAGTAAAAGATAAATAAAGCTTGGATAAAAAAACTTGCTATTTATAATTTATTATGCTATAATAATTCGGTATTCCGTTAAAATGGAAGATACAGCCCTGCTCTTTACAAGTTAAAGAGCCGCTTTAGACCAAAGGGAGGAGGTGAAAGGATTGCGTAATTACGAAGTGATGTATATCATTCGTCCCGATCTTGATGAAGCAAAAAATCGCGAGATCGTGGAGAGCTTTAACACGCTGATCCAAAATAACGGTGGGGAAGTGCTCAAGGTGGAACCTTGGGGCAAACGCCGTTTAGCTTATGAGATCAACAAAATTCGTGAAGGCTATTATGTTTTGGTGCACTTTAACGGCCCAACTACTCTGCCTGCCGAGTTAGAAAGAAATTTCCGTATTTCAGATAACATTTTGCGTTATTTGGTTACCAATGTTACAGAAAAATAGGTCTTAATCAAAAGGGGGTCAACCTATGCTTAACAGAGTTGTTTTAATCGGTCGCTTAACGCGCGATCCTGAATTACGCTATACGCCTTCGGGGGTTGCCGTTGCTTCCTTTACCTTAGCCGTTGACCGTAATTTTAAAAATGCTCAGGGTGAGCGTGAAGCTGATTTTATCAATATTGTTGTTTGGCGCCAGCTTGGTGAAAACTGTGCTAATTATTTGTCTAAAGGCAAGTTAGCCGCCGTTGACGGCAGATTGCAAATTCGCTCTTACGATGCTAAAGACGGCACCAAACGCATTGTGGCAGAGGTTATTGCCGAAGATGTTCGCTTTTTGTCGCCGCGCGATGGCTCTGAAGGGGCATCTGCCAATCGTTCTATGCCGCAAAACAGCACAATGCCGATTGCTGACGGATCCGACGATCTTTCGTCCCTGAGTGATGAAGAAATACCCTTTTAATTAAGGTTTTAATCTTATAAGGAGGAACAAAATGGCCGAGTACGAAAGAAATAACCGTGCCGATAAAGGTGATCGTGATTTTGGCGGTCGCGGCAAAGCTCGTCGCAGCCGCAGACGGGTTTGCGCTTTCTGTGTAGATAAAGTTGACGAAATTGATTACAAAGATATTTCTAAACTGCAAAAATACACCACAGAACGCGGCAAAATTTTGCCCCGCCGTATTTCCGGCAATTGCGCCAAGCATCAGCGTTGCCTGACCGAGGCTATTAAAAAGGCCCGCACAGTCGCGCTATTGCCTTACACTAAAGAATAACAGACTCTTATAACAAAAGAGCATAATAAGTTTATCAATTTAAGCACCTGTGATGTTGATATGCTCCCCTTAAAGTAGACAGTGGAAAAAACAAAACTACTGAAAACAGAGAGGGGAGCATTATAGTTTTTATTAAAAAGGGATTAGCATCTTTATAACCTTAAGGCAGATGTCATTATCATAATATGCACAGGACGCAGGTTGAAGGATTAGATAATAAAAGATTTATTAAAAATGTATAAAAAGGTATTTACAAGAATTGAAAAAAGTTGTATAATATATTCCGTTGCGGACCGCTAGCTCAGCTGGCAGAGCACCTGACTCTTAATCAGGGTGTCCAGGGTTCGAGCCCCTGGCGGTCCACCAAATCAAAGCCCGATTGTTTTAAAACAATCGGGCTTTGATTTATTTATTGATTAATAGTATAATTTAATCAACTAAAAAAAGAAATTTTATATTGTGATATTATTTTGCTAAGGAACAGCTTATGGCTTATTTTGCTTATTGCGATGATCAAGAAAAAGTTCCGGAGGCAGAAAAATTTCGCATAGCAGAGTTTTTACAGGTGAAGCGCTGTATTTTGTGCTTTTTGCAAGCTGTTTGCTTTAAGCAAGCAGCTTTTAAAATTATTTTACAATTAATGTAACGAAATAGGAGTTTTTTTGATAAATAGAATGAAGGAGGCAGCACAGAAGAATGAACATGGATGAAGTTTATCAAAATTATGCTCAATTTATATATAAATATTTACTTAGCATTTGCAATGATGAAGAGATTGCAGAAGAATTAACGCAAGAAACTTTTTATCAAGCTGTAAAATCATCTGCTCGTTTTGATGGCACTTGTAAGGTTTCTACCTGGCTTTGCCAAATTGCAAAACATTTATGGTATCAGCAAACAGAAAAAAATAAGCGTTATAAATCAACTATCTTAAATGATAATATTACATCTGATGAATTAACTGTTGAAGAAAAAATTTGTATTAATGATGACAAAATGCAAATTTTTAAGCTTGTACATATCCTTGACGATACCTCTAAAGAGGTGTTTCTTTTGCGAATAACAGGAGCTTTTTCTTTTAAAGAAATAAGCGAGGTGTTTCAAAAAAATGAAAATTGGGCAAGAGTGACTTATTATAGAGCAAAACAAAAAATAATGAAGGGGAGATTAAAATGAAGTGTGAAATAATTCAAGATTTATTGCCAAGCTATATTGAGGGATTAACAAGTAAAGAGAG
>JAQVWQ010000089.1:0-2950 GCA_028709615.1 Clostridia bacterium
CCCTTTGCCAATGGCGTATTGCCGCTTTGCTTAGGAAAATGCACTCGTTTAGCCGAATACATCACCGAATTGCCAAAAAGCTATCGCGGAGAAATTATTTTCGGTATTGCAACGAACACTTATGATAAAGACGGAGAAATAACAGAACAATTATCTTGCGATGGATTAAGCCAAGAAATTGTTACGGCTGCTTTAGACCAATTCCGTGGTACGATTATGCAAGTACCGCCAATGGTTTCCGCCTTAAAATTTCAAGGCAAGCCGCTTTATGAACTTGCTCGTCGCGGCGAAGAAATTACCCGCGAACCACGCAGAATAACAATTTATAATTTGCAGCTGATTAAAGCTGACTTTAACCTTGATAACCCTCGCATTATCTTAGATATTTGCTGCTCAAAGGGAACTTACATTCGTTCCTTGGCTTATGATTTGGGTAAGGCAGTAGGCTGCTGCGCTCATTTAGCCGCCTTAACCCGCACGATGGCCGGGCCTTTTAAATTATCGGAGGCTTTAAGCCTTGAGCAGGTAGAAACTATGATTAACAATAATGATTTTAGTTTTATTTTACCGCCTTCCTACGGTGTTGCTCATCTTCCTGTTGTTACAGTAAAAGGTGAAAAAGCGCTTTCCAGAGTTAAGCATGGCAACGAAATTCCTTTAAAAAACGCTTCTGATATTCCCTTATGCCGAATTGAAACATCAGAAGATGAGCTTTTAGCAATCGGCCAAATTACGAGTGGAATTTTAAAAATTAATAAAGTACTTGTCACGGAGTGAAGAAGAAATGGAACAAAAAAAAGAGCAAATTGCTACTTTGATTATCGGAAATTTCGATGGTATTCATTTAGGCCATCAAGAGCTGCTTAAACAAGCTTGGCAGCTAAAAATAAAAAACGGTGTAAAAAGCGTTTTATTAACCTTTGACCCTCACCCGGCAGATTTTTTAGCTAAGGCCGCTCCACCGCTTTTAACAACAAAAGAAGAAAAAACACTGCTGTTAAAATATTGGTTTGGTGTTACCGAAGTTATATTTTTGCCTTTTAATGCCAAAATGGCTAATTTAACACCGGAAGAATTTGTTGATCAATATATTTTTCAGTATTACTCGCTTAAAAATATTATTGTCGGTTTTAATTTCCGTTTTGGTAAAGATGGCTCGGGCGATGCTAAGCTTTTGTCGCAAATAGCTGCTTCTCATGGTGCAAATTGTACAATAGTAACACCGGTAGAAGATAATAAAGGTAATATAATATCTTCCACCTCTATTCGAAAATCCTTGCAAGACGGCAATTTAGATCAAGCCAACTCTATGCTGGGATATTGGTACAATATTTGCGGTAAAGTTATTCATGGTAACGAGTTTGGTCGCACTATCGGCTTTCCTACCGCAAATATAGCCTTCCCCGAAGGAAAGGTAGTGCCCAAATACGGTGTTTATGCTGTGGTTTGCTCTTTTTTTGGTCAAGCCTGGACAGGTGTTGCCAATATCGGCTATCGTCCAACTATTGATGAAAACCGCAAAGCCCTGCTGTTAGAAACCAATGTGCTTACAGATATTGATTTACCGCTGTACAACGAACAAATGCGGGTTTTTTTAGGTAAGTATATTCGGCCTGAACAAAAATTTGACAGTATCCAGCAGCTAAAAGAGCAAATTGCTAAAGACAAAGCTGTTGCCGAAAAATTTATTGACGAATTACCTGATAACAGCCACTTGCCAAGGTTCTTTAAATAGTGTATAATATAAATATGTATTTTTGCCGTTTACTGGGTATTGCGCAAACTCCAGCGTATCACTCGGTTCGTCGGCGTAGAATACAAGTATATCAGTAAAAGAATTATAAGGAGGCTTATTAATGACTGACGCTATCAACAAGCAAGAAATTATCGAAAAATTCGCCATTCACGAGGGCGATACCGGTTCACCCGAAGTACAAATTGCTTTATTAACTGCCAGAATTAACCACCTGACCGAGCATTTAAAAATTCATAAAAAGGATTTTCATTCGCGTCGCGGTCTTTTACAGCTGGTCGGCCAACGCCGCGGTTTATTAAACTATGTTAAAAAACAAGATGTTGACCGTTATCGTAAAATTATTACTGAATTAGGATTGCGCAGATAATTTCATATTAAAAAGAGAGGGCGAAAACCCTCTCTTTTTTATGTATTTTTATTAAATAAGAAGGAAAAATAAAAATTGAGCAGAATTTATAAAGTTGACAATTTATAGGAAAAGAAATTAAGAAAAGAGGAAAAAAAATGACAAATGTGTTAAGAAAGTCCCTTGAGGTTGCGGGACGTATGTTAACGCTGGAAACAGGCCGTATGGCTAAACAAGCCAGCGGTGCGGTACTTGCTTCATACGGAGAGACCATGGTGTTGGCTTGCGCCACCGCCTCTGCCAAACCTCGCGACGGTATTGATTTTTTTCCGCTGACTGTTGATTATGAAGAAAGACAGTACGCAGTAGGTAAGCTACCCGGAGGATTTATTAAAAGAGAAGGCCGCGCAACTGAAAAGGCCACTTTAAACTCCCGTTTAATTGATCGCCCTGTACGCCCTTTATTTCCTAAGGGGTATAAAAATGATGTGCATATAGTTACAACGGTTGTTTCAGTCGAACAGGATAATGCCCCCGAGCTGGCTGCAATGTTAGGTGCTTCGGCTGCCTTGCATATTTCCCATATTCCTTTTCAGGGCCCCATTGCAGGCATTATTGTCGGTTTAATTGACGGACAATATGTTTTTAACCCTACCGTTGAGCAAGAAGAAAAAAGCCAAATGCATGTTTTTGTTGCCGGTACAAAAGATGCCGTTATGATGGTCGAAGCCGGTGCCAAAGAAATTGCCGAAGAAGTTATTTTAGAGGGCATTATGCAGGCCCATGAAGAAATCAAAAAAATCGTTGCCTTTATTGATGAATTCCGCAACGAAGCTGTTGAATTAGGC
>JAQVWQ010000089.1:3050-5244 GCA_028709615.1 Clostridia bacterium
CTTTTACCGGTAATTCCCTCAGAAGAAGATTTCCCCTATACCATTCGTATGGTTTCCGAAGCGATTGAATCTAACGGTTCTACCTCCATGGGCAGCGTCTGCGGCAGCTCTATGTCCTTAATGAGCGCCGGCGTACCGATTAAAGCCGCTGTTTCCGGCTGCGCAATGGGTTTAATTAAAGAAGGCGAAGACTATACTATTTTAACCGACATTCAAGGTATGGAGGACTTTTTGGGTGATATGGACTTTAAAGTCGCAGGTACCGCTCAAGGCGTAACAGCCATACAAATGGATATTAAAATTGCCGGTATTGACCGCCCAATTTTAACTCAGGCTTTGGCGCAGGCTAAAGAAGGCCGTATGTTTATTATGGGTAAAATGACGGAGGCTATTTCAACCCCAAGCGAAGAGCTTTCCAAATGGGCTCCCCGTATTCTTAATATGCAAATCCACCCCGATAAAATTCGCGAAGTAATCGGCTCGGGCGGTAAAATTATTAAAAAAATTGTCGAAGTTACCGGCGCACAGGTCGATGTTGAAGATGACGGCCGCATCTTTATTTCCTGCGTTGAAAGTGAAAAAGCAGAAGCCGCTAAAGCGATTATCGAAAACATTGTTGCCGAACCCGAGGTAGGTAAAATTTACAAAGGCAAGGTAGTTAAAATTATGGACTTTGGTGCCTTTGTGGAGATTATCCCCGGTGTTTTCGGTAACAGCGGCAAGGACGGTATGTGTCATATTTCTCAGCTTGATTTCAAGCGAGTGGAAAAAGTCGAGGATGTTTGCTCCGAAGGTGATTGGATGATTGTTAAGGTTCTTTCAATAGATGATAACGGTAAGGTCAAACTTTCTCGTAAGGATGCCTTAAGGGATATGGGCGCCAAAGAATAATAATTCAAGCTATACTGCTAAATACCCGCAATTAAGCGGGTATTTTTTTTATTACCTTTTCATAACAATTAATGGAGGAGGGGTGAACTGTGCAAAATATATTTATTGGAAAAAAACAGCTGCTTGCCTGCGTTTTACTGTTGTTTGCGGCGATAAGCGTTTTGTTTTATTTTAACTTAAAACAAAGTCAAACTGTGGCGACGAACATTCAAGAGCCTTATTATCAGGGAACGGCAAAAAACGCTGTGTCACTGATAATTAATGTTGATTGGGGTGAGGAGTACCTTCCCGCAATGCTGAAGCTTATGCAAGATAGGAATATTAAAGTAAGCTTTTTTTTAACGGGCCGCTGGACTGAAAAAAATCCCGAATTGGCAGCCGAAATAATGCTGGCCGGTCACGAAATAGGCAACCATGGCTACTCGCATAAAAGCCCTAATAATTCTTCCTTGGAAGAAAATATGAAGGAAATCAGCGAAACCGAAAAGGCTATCTATAACAACACTTTAGTTAAAACCATACTTTACGGACCTCCCTCCGGAGAAAGAGAGGATCATGTCTTACAAGCGGCGGCTATGTTAAATTATCAGGTGGTATTGTGGAGTTTGGATACTATAGACTGGCAAAAGCCATCTGCCGATGTAATTTGTCAAAGAATATTGCCACGCTTGCATGACGGAGCAATCATCTTAGCTCATCCTACGGCTTCAACTTTAGAGGCTTTGCCGCGCTTATTTGACGGCATTGCTGAGCAAGGTTATAAAATTATCTCAGTTTCAGATAATATTGGGTGCTTTGATAATGAATAAATTTTTCCCGTTTATAGTTTTGCTGATTATATTAGCTGCCCAAGTGCAAGCAATAGCCGCCGAACCACCCTCTGTTGGTGCCAATGCGGCTATTGTAATTGAGGCGGAAACAGGTCAGGTTTTGTATGCAAAAAACGCTGATCAGCCTTTACATCCCGCTAGCTGCGGCAAAATATTAACAGCCATCACAGTTTTGGATTTAGCTGATTTAAATGAAAAAACGACCATCAGTGCTGCTGCAGAAGCGGTTGACGAATCATCAATATATTTAGAAGAAGGTCAGGAATGGTTATTAAACGATTTACTGCGCGGAGCATTAATTAAATCCGCTAATGATGCCTGCTTTGCCTTAGGTGAGGCCGTGGCTGGTAACGAGCCGCTTTTTGTCTATATGCTTAACTTAAAGGCCTCTTTACTGGGTGCAAAGAGCGCAAATTTATGCAATACCAACGGGCTTCCTGCTGAAGACCACGCTATCAGCCCGCGAGATTTAA
>JAQVWQ010000090.1 GCA_028709615.1 Clostridia bacterium
CCAAGCCTATCTCTACGGTAGCACAGGAGATACCTTTAGATGTGCGCTATGAGGATAAGGACATTATTGTCGTCAATAAGCCGCAGGGTATGGTAGTGCATCCCTCTCACGGGCACAGCGAAGGCACCTTAGTCAATGCTCTTTTACATCATTGTCCAAATTTGTCCGGTATCAACGGTCAGATCCGTCCCGGTATTGTTCACCGTATTGATAAGGATACCTCTGGTCTTTTAGTTGCGGCGCTCAATGATTCGGCGCACCGCCGCTTGGCCGAGCAGTGGAAAAAACACGACATAAAAAGAGTTTATTATGCGCTTTTAAACGGGCAGATGGCTGAACCGGCCGGCAGGATTGACGCGCCGATTGGCAGGCATCCGCGGCAAAGATTAAAAATGGCCGTCAATACGGATAACGGTCGGCAGGCAGTAACAAACTACCGCGTTTTAGAGCGTTTTGATAATTATTCGCTGGTAGAGTGCTGCTTGGAAACAGGCAGAACGCACCAAATCCGCGTGCATATGGCTTATTTGGGGCATCCTGTGGTCGGAGACCCTTTGTACGGGCATCGCAAATGCGCTTTTGATTTAAACGGACAAGCCTTACATGCCGCTGTTTTGGGCTTTAATCACCCGCAAACAGGAGAATATCTGGAGTTTTCTGCCGAACTGCCCGAATATTTTGAGCAGATTTTATTAAAGATAAGGAAATAGCTGATGGACGATTTGTTTTCGGTTGCCAACAAACAAGCTAATTTAGATAAAACCCCTTTGGCGGCCCGTATGCGCCCGCAAACGCTTGCTGATTTTGCCGGGCAGGAGGATATTATCGGTCAAGGCTGCTTATTGCGCCGTGCAATTGAGGCTGACCGAATTTCCTCGGTAATTTTTTACGGCCCGCCCGGCAGCGGTAAAACGACTTTAGCACAGATTATCGCCAATTCTACTCAAAGTGATTTTCAGCGGCTTTCGGCGGTGACGGCAGGAATTGCCAATGTACGCGAGGTTATCGATAAAGCGCAGGAAAATCAAAGGTTTTATAGCCGCCGCACCGTTTTGTTTATTGATGAGATACACCGCTTTAACAAAAGTCAGCAAGATGCCTTGCTGCCCGCCGTAGAAGACGGCACTATCATTTTGATTGGCGCTACAAGCGAAAATCCTTATTGTGAGGTCAATAAAGCTTTGCTGTCCCGTTCTCGGGTTTTTGCCCTAAAGCCGCTGTCTAAAGAGAATATTAAGGCTTTATTGCAAAGAGCAATTACGGATAAAACCAACGGTTACGGTAATTTGCCTTTGGTTGTTGATGATGAGGCTTTAGACTATTTGGCCTCCCGTACCGGCGGTGATGCCCGTAATGCTTATAATGGCTTGGAGCTTGCCGTTTTAACAACAGAGCCTAGCTTAGACGGCGTAAGGTATATTACAAAGGATATTGTGGCCGAGAGTATTCAAGAGCAGGTAGTGGCTTACGATAAAAGCGGCGATTGGCATTACGATGTGGCCTCGGCCTTTATTAAAAGTATGCGCGGCAGTGACCCTGATGCCGCCGTACATTACTTGGCCAGAATGATCGAGGCGGGGGAAGACCCGCAATTTATTGCCCGTCGTGTGGTAATCTGCGCTGCCGAGGATGTTGGTTTAGCCGATCCGCAAGCCTTGGTTTTAGCACAGGCGGCAGCCGATGCCGTCCATTTTGTCGGCTTTCCCGAGGCCAGAATCATCTTAGCCGAGGCTGTTATTTATGTAGCAACTGCACCTAAGTCGAACACTGCTTATTTAGCTATTGATACGGCTTTAGCAGATTTAAAAAATCACCCCTTTACGGGCGTACCTTATCACCTGCGCGATAATCATTATGCGGGTGCTAGCGATTTAGGCTATGGTAAAGGCTATAAATATGTGCATGATTATCCCAATGCCTATGTGGATCAGCAATATCTGCCTGAAGAAATAAAAAATACCAAATATTACTATCCTAAAAAATACGGTTTTGAGCAAAAAATATTTGAGAGATTAAAAAATTTAAAAAAAGATTGACAAATTTAAATTAGCGTGGTAATATTAAATCCGAGCTGCAAGCTAGGATATAAACTTGAGGAGGTATTTTAATGTATAACGAAAAAGTTTTAGATCACTTTAATAACCCGCGTAATGTTGGCGAGCCTGAAGAACAAAACGCGGTTGGTGTTGTACAAAGTGAATCCTGCGGTGATACGACTTATATTTATCTTGATGTAGAAGACGGCATTATTAAAGATATTAAATTTCGCACTTTTGGTTGTGCAGCGGCTATTGCCTCGTCTAGCATGCTAACGGAAATGGCTAAAGGCAAAACCTTAGAAGAAGCCAGAAAAATATCCACCGAAAGTATTGTAAACGAACTGGGAGGTCTGCCCGAGCAGAAGATCCATTGTTCCGTTTTAGCCGGTGATGCTTTAAAAGCCGCAATTGATGATTATATTGCCAATCATAAAGAATAAGTACCAGAATAAGGAGCCGTTATGGCTAAAATATTAGTGGCTTTAAGCGGCGGCGTCGATTCCTCGGTTGCCGCCGCTATTTTATTAAAGCAAGGGCATAGCGTGTTGGGCGCTACCATGCAAACCGGTTATGGTGATGCTTGTGAGGCGGCGGGGGAAGTTTGCCGTTATTTAGGTATTGAGCATTTTGTGCTTGATGCGCGGGAGCTGTTTAAAAAAAAGGTAATAGATGAGTTTATTACCGCATATTTGCACGGACAAACGCCTAACCCTTGTGTTAATTGCAACAAATTTGTTAAGTTTCCCGCATTTTGGCCGTTATTAAATGAGCTAAAATGCGATTATTTTGCCACAGGTCATTATTTGCAAAAAATAACAGAAAACGGCAGATATATTTTAGTTAAAGCCCGGGATAACACCAAAGATCAAAGTTATTTTTTGTATTGCTTAGGACAGGATATTTTGGAAAAATGCCTTTTCCCCTTAGGTGATATGACAAAATCCGAGGTGCGAAGGCTGGCAGCGGAGTGGAATTTGCCGACCGCCTCGCGTTCCGACAGCCAGGATATTTGTTTTATTGAGGGCGATTACCGCGATTTTTTAGCTACAAACTTAACTACGCCCTTACAAGGCGGGGAGATCTGCAATCAGCAAGGTAAGGTAATCGGGCATCATCGCGGCCTGGCCTATTATACTGTCGGTCAACGCAAGGGGCTTGGTATGGCTTTAGGTTATCCGGCATTTGTGCAGAAGCTGGACACGCAGGCCAATCGCGTGATTGTCGGCTGCGCCGAGGATTTATTCAGTATAGAGGCGCAATTATCGGATTGTAATTATCTGCCTTTTGACGAATTAACAGAGCCGCTGCGCGTAGAAGTAAAAATTCGTTATCGTTTTGCTCCGGTTGGCTGTGTTGTTTATCCGACCGGTAAAAAAAGTGCGCGGCTTGTCTTTGACAAAAAACAAAGAGCTGTAACTCCCGGACAGTCTGCCGTATTTTATTGGGGCGATAAACTAATCGGCGGAGGCATTATTGTTGACGCAAGTTAAAATATTAACAAATTTAAATAAAGTTTATGTTAAAAAGCCGCCAATAGTTGGCGGCTTTTGTTAGTGTTTTTTTGACTATATATTAATAATGACTTGATTTGGGCGTTACGAAAAGTTTTAAATATATTGTAAAAAAAACTATTTTATTTCTAAAAACTGGTGCGGTTAAAAGAATTTTGTAAGGACAAAATATTTGCGGAGGTGAGAATAATGAAAATGACAAAAATGCTTCCTTATATGTTAGTCGGTACCGCAGGCTTTGCTGTTGCAAAAGCGTTGCAAACGACTTCGGAGGCTGCTCCTAACGGTCGTCAGCTAAAAAAATTAGCCGTACGCAAAACCGCTGAAATGGCTCATGATATGGGAAATGTTATTTCCAGTATGGGAGATAATATCGCCCAAAAAATGGGCTGATCAAGACAAAAGCTAAAAGCAATTTTAGCTTTTTGTCAGGGTCAGTAGTGCTTAGCTATTTTTAGCAAGCAAAGGAGGCGGTATTCCGCCTCCTACTTATTTTGGATAAAATTCTTGTCAAGAGGCAGATATTGTGATAAAATAATTAAATGAAATATTTTTAAGAAGTAACTTTAAAGGAGCATATTTATGATCAAAAGACCTTTTACAGCTGCAGAGATCCGTCAAAGCTATTTGAATTATTTTGCTTCTAAAGGACATACAATACAACCCAGCTCATCCCTTGTGCCCTATAATGATCAAACCTTATTATTTACCAATGCGGGTATGGTTCAGTTTAAAAATGTTTTTTTGGGTACGGAGCAAAAGCCCTTTACGCGGGCAACTACGGCCCAGCGTTGTCTGCGTGCCGGCGGTAAGCATAACGATTTAGAAACGGTCGGCAAAACCGCCCGCCATCATACTTTTTTTGAAATGCTCGGCAATTTCTCTTTTGGTGATTATTTTAAGCGCGATGCGATATTATTTGCCTGGGATTTTTTAACAAATGTTCTAAAATTGGATAAGGACAAGCTTTCCGTCACCGTATTTGAAAAAGATGATGAAGCTTTTGCCTTATGGCAGGAGTTAACCGATGTTGCGCCTGAGCGGATTTATAGAATCGGCGCTAAGGATAACTTTTGGTCGATGGGAGATACAGGGCCTTGCGGTCCCTGCAGCGAGATTTTTTATGATCGCGGCGAAGGCTTTTCCTGCGGCGATAACTGCGGCATCGGCAAATGCGACTGCGACAGATATATGGAAATCTGGAATTTGGTCTTTATGCAGTTTGACCGTAATGAAAAAGGCGAATTGACCCCCTTGGCAAAGCCCTGCATTGATACCGGTATGGGCTTAGAAAGAATTGCTTCCGTTATTCAACAGGTAAACAGCAATTATGATACGGATATTATGCAAAGCCTGATTAAAAAAGTTGAGCAAATTACAGGCATCAGCTATGACAAAGGCGAAAAAGGCTTCCCCTTTCGCGTTATTGCCGACCATGCCCGCGCCTGTACTTTTATGATCTATGACCGTATCTTGCCTTCTAATGAAGGCAGGGGTTATGTTTTGCGCCGTATTTTGCGTCGTGCGGTGCGTTTTGGCAGAAGTTTAGGTTTAACCGGCCCGTTTTTATATCAATTGGTTGAGACCGTGGCCGAAACCTTAAA
>JAQVWQ010000091.1 GCA_028709615.1 Clostridia bacterium
CGGCTATTATAATTCACTGGCACAGGCTAAGGACCGTGCCGAAGGAGTTTTGTTTGACGCCGCCAGCGAGCAGGTAACAATCTTTTCTGCCAAGGTTGAGGCCAACTACCGTCAGCTGGAGGTTTTTACCGCCGAACTGTCCGAGCGCAATATTACCGACCTTGATTATATTATGGGGCGGATGGATATTATCCAGCGCCATACAGATTTTACCTATTTTTCTTATGCTTTGCCCGACGGCCAGCTGTTTGAAAACGACTATACCTATTTACCCGATATTTCCTCCCGCGGCTACTTTCAAACCGCTTTAAGCGGCCGGCGGGGCGCCGAGTATATAGACAATGCTATGGACGACGGCCAGCCTTATTGCGTTTTGTCCGCTCCGGTTATGCGGGCGGACGGTACTGTGCAGGGCGTTGCTATCGCCTATTTTACAGGTCAGGTAATCGGCGATTTGCTCTCTGCCCGAGCCTTTGGCGGCCAGTCTTATTCGATGCTTTGTGACGGCAGGGGACGGATACTGGCTTACAGCCCCAGCTCAAAGGCCTTAATTCAGCCCAATGATAACAAATTATTTGGTATTTACAATCTTTTGGCGCGCTCCCTTATAGAGGAGGGCACTGTCGCAGATGTGATGCATAATTTGGCGGGCGGCCTTGCCGCCTCTGTTTCTTTTACTTACAACGGTAACTCGCGTTACGCTGTTTTTGTGCCGACGGGTATTATGGATTGGTTTTTGGTTTATGCCGTTTCTTCCGATGTGATCGTGGCCGAAGCTAAGCAAACCACGCAGACCCTTTTGATTATGGTTTTGATCATAACCTCGCTTTCTTTGCTAATGATTTTATTTATTTATTGGCTGGACAAGCGTAACTCTCTGATGCTGGCAGCCGAGCAGGAACGGCTGCGTATCAGCGAGCAGGAATATCGTATTGCCGCTCAACACAGTAATAAAATGCTGTTTCGTTATGATTTAAAAACCTCAGCAGTCAGCCTGGACGAGGAATCGGTCAGGGTGCTTGGCTTGCCTGCCGAAATTGTTAATGTGCCTGATAGTGTTATCAAAGCCGGAGCTGTTTGCTCTGTCAGCGAGAATGACTATAAGGAGTTTTTTGCCAAGATGCAGCAGGGACAGCCTACGGGCAGCTGTACGGTGTGCAAACGGCTGGCAGACGGCAAGGCTGTTTGGCATCAAATGCATTATACGCTGGTTTTTGATAATAATCACGAGCCGGTTTACAGCGTCATCTCCTGTGAGGATGTTACAGAAAAACGCGCCAAGGTGCAAGAGCTGATCGCCCGCTCGCAGGAGGATGCTTTAACGGGCGTTTTAAACCGCGTTTCTTTTGCCGAATGTGTCGATGGGCTGATTGCCCTGCAACCCTCGGCTCTGCATGTTTTTATTATGCTGGATTTAGATAATTTTAAAAAGGTCAACGACAGCTTTGGCCATATTGTCGGCGACAGGGTGTTGACCGAGGTTGCGCAGGCATTAAAGGACCATTTGCGCGACGGCGATTTAGTCGGGCGCCTGGGCGGCGATGAATTTGTGGTTTTTCTTAAGGATCTGCCCGATATTAAGGTGGCGGTTCGTCGGGCAAGCTTGCTTTGCCGGCAAATGCGCCTGCTTGTGTCGGATAACGATCATGTCTCTGCCAGCTTGGGCGTGGCCTGCTATCCGGCTGACGGCAAGAGCTTTGCCGAGCTTTATCAAAATGCCGATATTGCCGTTTATCGAGCAAAGCAGGCGGGGCGTAATCGCATAGAGTTTTATAACCAATCAAACGGGGGTTAAACCCCTGCCAGCGTGCGGGCACGCTGACAGACTCAAGAGCAAAGGCAGTAAACAAGTAAACAATCAAAAGGGGGGGGCTTACCCCCCTTTTTTTATTTATATGGGTCAAGCTTGAAAAATAAGGAAGCTTATTTTAAGGAACATTTTTATAGTAAAACCCGTCTTGTGATTGAATTAAAGACTGTACTGTGTTATAATTATACATTATATTATTTGTTCGCATTTTCGGGAGGTCCTTATTAGATGGATAATCACAATCAAAGCTATGGCGCGCCCCGTTCGCCGCGCAAACGGCATAAACGGCGCAGGCTTAAAATTATGCCGACTGTTATTGCCGGCCTTATTTTGCTGGGGCTGCTGTTTTGTTTGATCATGGGTATTTGGACGCTGGTTATTGCCTCCTCCTTGCCCGATTTAAACAGCGAAAGCCTGATCCCCACCGAAACAAGTATTATTTACGACAAGGACGATCAGGAGTTTTCGCGGCTTTTTGCTGCGGAAAACCGTACGCTGGTCGAGTATCAGGATTTGCCTCAGCACCTGATCGATTGCGTGGTCGCCACGGAGGATATTCGTTTTTACGAGCATAGCGGCGTTGACATTCGCCGTGTTTTCGGCGCGGCCTTGGCCAATCTTAAGCTGGGCAGCAAGTCGCAGGGCGCTTCGACTATCACCATGCAGCTGGCGCGCAACGCGGTTTTAGAAACGCAGGAAAAGAAATTCTCACGCAAGATCCGCGAAACCCTGCTGGCTATACAGCTGGAACGGGCTTATACCAAGGAAGAAATTTTGGCCGCTTATTTAAACGAGGTTTTTTTCGGCCATAATGTTTATGGTGTGGAATCGGCCTCGATGCTCTATTTTAATAAATCCGCGAGTGAGCTGACGCTGGCCGAAAGCGCAATGCTGGCCGGTATGCTGCGCTCTCCCAATACATATTCGCCGATTAACAATGTGGAAAACGCCAACCATATTAAAGATGTCGGCTTAGCAAATTTAGAAAAATATAAGGGCGAGGAGTATGCCCAAGCGATTGCCGAGGCTAAAGAAGTAGAAATTGTCGCTCCCGACAGCGCCAATGCGGCCTCTGTCGGTTCGGCCGGCTATGCTTACCCCTGGTTTGCCGATACGGTGATCGAAGAAGCGGTGGAAATTTTAACCGCACAGGGCTTGCCCGAGTCGGCAATTTATTCGGGCGGTTATAAAATTTATTCCACGGCCGATCCTAAGGTGCAAAAACGCTTAGAAGAGCTTTATGCCAATCCTCAAAACTTCCCCGACAGCTTAACGGGCGATATAGTGGAAAGCGCGGCTTGCGTGCTGGATCCGCAAACGGGCGGGATCCGCGGCATTATCGGCGGACGGGAATACACCGTCCAGCGCGGCTTTAACCGCGCTACCGATTTGGTGCGTTCTCCCGGCTCGACTATCAAGCCGGTGGCCGTTTATGCCCCCGCTGTCGAGGCCGGCGGTTTGGGCGCAGGCTCGACGGTGGTTGATGCTCCCACTACCTTTGGCGGCGATTACAGCCCGACCAACTATGACGGCAAATGGCGCGGCAATGTTTCGATGCGTACCGCTATTATGTATTCCGTCAATGTGCCGGCCGTTAAATTTTTGCAAAAAATCGGCCCTAAGGTCGGTTTGGACTATGCTATTAAAATGGGGCTGCCGCTTGATAAAAACAATGACGCCAATCTTTCGCTGGCCTTGGGCGGCGTTACGGGCGGTGTTTCTCCTGTTGATATGGCGGGCGCTTATGCCACCTTTGCCAACGCGGGCGTACATACCGAGCCTTATTGTATTACAAAAATCGTTGATGGCGGCGGCAAGGTCGTTTATGAGGCCGCGCCCCAGCAGACGACCGTGCTTTCGGCCGATACCGCTTATTTGATTACCGATATGCTGACCTCCGTCACTACGGGCGGTACGGGTACGCGGGCGGCTATTTCGGGCTGGCAGGTGGCCTCTAAAACCGGTACGACCCAGCTGCCCGATAAGAGCATTTTTAAAGGCAAGTCCGGCAACAAGGACGCCTGGTTTGCCGCCTATACCACCGAGCTGGTCGGCGTGATTTGGATGGGCTACGACAACGATGTGGACGATAACGGCAAAGCGCAGTATTTGCGGCAGATCTACGGCGGCAAATATCCGGCGATGATTTGGAAAAGCGCGGTCAGCGCCGGCTTGACCGGCAGCCGCTCCAAGCGCTTTGCCAACCCCGGCGGCGTGGTGGCGGTAACAATAGATAAAATATCCGGCCTGCTGCCAGGCCCTTTGACTCCGTCTGAATATATTACCAGCGAAAAGTTTTTATCCAAGAGTACCCCGCAGGAGCTATCTCAGGTTTGGACACAGGTCGATATTTGCCCCGAAAGCGGCAAGCTGGCCGGCGATTATTGCCCCAACCATGTTTGGAAAGCCCTGCTGCTGCCGCCTAAGGAGACTAATAAGGTGGATTACCTAAAAAGCGCCCAGGGCGAGCTTTATGCCCCCAAGCAAAGCTGCCCTTTGCATAGCGAGCAAAGCTCTCATTTGCTGATTCCTGTGGTGATTTGTACCGACCCTGCCCATGGCGGCCAGATCTACCGCGCCAATGTCCCCGCCGACGGCTCAACGGGCGGCTGTCCCTCGGAGTATATCAAAACGCAGAATTTTTCGCTGGATAATATCCCTTACGAATATTGTCCGCTTCCCGCTCATCAGGTCAAGGGCGAAACCGTTAAGGATAACGGCAAGGACAGCGGCGTGACGGTGGTTACTCCCAAAAATCCCGAAACTGATTTATTTAAGCCGCAGGGGCTGACCTTAAAGGTGGCGGGCGGCTCGGTCAAATTAAGCTGGTACGACGATAACGATCCTGCCGGCACGCAGTATATTATCGAGCGGGTGACCGATAACGAAAGCTCGACGGCAGTTAGGTTTACCAGCCACAGCAAGCAATATACCGACAAAACGGTCGAGTTTGGCCACAAGTATGCCTACCGCGTTTATGCTTATTGCTCCGATGACAGCAAAATCAGCGAGTGGAGCTCCTTTGTGTCGGCGGAGGTATAGCTTAAAATAGCTTAAATTAAAGCGCCGGCGGCTTTGTTGCGGCCTTTTGCGGCTGCGGAGCGGCAGACTAAATAAAGTAAAAACTCCCCTTTTGCTTTTAAGCAAAAGGGGAGTTTTTGTTGGATAATGCAGCAAAAAATTTAGATACTGGCCTCCGAATCTACAATAGTAGAAATTTAAGCAGCCGGCCAAT
>JAQVWQ010000092.1 GCA_028709615.1 Clostridia bacterium
AAAACAGTGTCAAGAATTGCTGGCGGATGCCGGCCTTGCCGGCCTTTCCTTCCGGGAGATACGCGAAAAAAACGATCCGGACAGTAAGTATTTGTTCAGCCGTTCCCTTGCCGCTTTAGAGAATGTTTTGCAGCAGCTAAAAAAGACCAACGATTTTAATAATAAGATCATTTTATCCAAGATTTCTGTCTTGGGACAGTGTTTTTCCATGCTTGGCTTGCACGAGGATTCTCTTACCTATAAAAAGGACGGGCATTTTTAACCTTAGCTTAACTGCCGCTAAGTAAACGCAGTGCTCGTAGGGGCGTGTTAAGCCCCCGCTGCCAAATACGATTGAAAGAGGTATGTTAAAAAATGGGTTCATCTTTTACGGGGCTTAGGATAGCCCAAAGCGCCTTGGCTGCCAGCCAAATTTGCCTTGATGTGACGGGGCAAAATATTGCCAATGTCAATACAAAAGATTATACCAGACAGTCCGCCGAGCTAAACGCCGTTAATTATAATAACAGCGTTAGTAAGTTTGCTCAGCCGCCGGCTACCAATAAAGGGCAAGGAGTCACCGTAGCTCAGATCGCTCAAATCCGTGATAAGCTATTAGATGTTAAAGTCAGAAATTGCCATTCTAATTATAATACCACCAGTGTAATACTATCCGGCCTGTCCGACATTGAAAATGTTTTTGACGAAACGGATAACTCCGGCTTGAATGCCATCTTGGGTGATTTTTACTCCCAGTTACAGCAGCTGTCAAATAATGCCGGCAATACAGGGTATGCCAGCATGACCAGATCAGCGGCCCAAAAAGTTTGCCAGGTCTTTAATCAATATGCTTCTCAGTTAAGCCAGATCAGAGATGAACAAATGGCCTCTTTGGAGATTGCGGTAGAGGATATCAATACAGTTATCTCAAAATTGAATGAAGTCAACACCCAAATTAAGGATCAATCCGTCAGGGGCAGCATCTCTAATGAATTATTGGATGACCGCAATTCCTATTTGGACACACTTTCTAAATATATGAATATTACCGTAACGGCACAGAACGACGGTACTGTTAAAGTTTCTTCTACCGGTAACGCCGATGTTTTAGACTCGACCTTCAGTATCTCTCAAAGCGGCGACCAGGTTGTAATTCAAAGGACTGATACGGGAGGAACACTAGCGGATTTTTTACCCGATGAAGGGACGGTTGCCGGTTGTTTGCATATACTGAACGGCGCCGGCACAAGTGCCGCAGCAGGGGAGAGTAGTTTTACCGGCCTTTTATATTATAACAGGGCCTTAGATAATTTTGCCGCCGCTTTTGCCGGAACTTTTAACAAAATCAACACGCTGGACCCGGCGGCCCCGGCTAATCTTTTTACCGGTACTACCGCAAATAATATCTCAATTTCCGAACAATGGTATGCCGATGCGAATTATATTGTTGTAGCGGATACCGGTACCAATGATAATGTTATTAAAATGATCAACGCCATGGAAGATGAAGTGGACGAAACCATCTATCCCGGCATTACGGGTAATTTTGAGGGTTTTGCCAAAACTCTGATGGATACTATTGCGATTGATACCGGTTATTACAAGGATATCAACGATATGAATAAAGCCATCCTGACCTCCGCTGCCAACCAGCGGGAATCGATCATGGGCGTATTGGTTGATGAAGAAACGGTAAATCTGATCAGCTATCAAAAGGCTTACCAGGCGGCGGCCAGGCTAATGACAGTCATGGACGAAACCCTGGATGTTCTGATTAACAGGATGGGCGTGGTAGGCCGTTAAGCTATTTTACTTGTTAAAATGATTTTGAGAAAAGCAGGGGTGATGATGATGCGTATTACAAACAAAATGATTAATACTAACTATCTGTCCAATCTTAACTCTAACTTGGATAATTTAAACAACCTCAGGCAAAAAGCTGCTGCCGGCAGAAGCTATTTAAAGGCCTCAGAGAATCCGGCGGCAGCGTTAAAAGCTTACCAGGTCAGGCAGAACCTGTCCCGGATATCCTTATATCAAAATAATGTCGGCGAGGCAGCCAGCATCATGACCGAAGTGGAAACAGCGGTTTTGGAATTAAACAGCACAATAACCAGTATAAGCGAAAATGTGACCCGCGGACGCAGCGGTAACTACAGCGAACAGGACCGGGCGAACATAGCCGAGGTTTTAAGTAATTTTCAATTAGAATTATTCGATATTGCCAATTATCGTTCGGCCGATAAATATGTATTTGGCGGTTCCAAAATGCTGGAGCCCCCCTTCAACTTAGAGAGCGGCGTCCTTTATTATCACGGTATTGATGTGAACAGCAACACCGGCTTTGACGAATCGTCGATTTATTATGATATAGGCTTAGGCCTTAAAACCACTGCCTCCGGCCAGATTAAAGAAGGCACAGCATTTAATATTTCCTTTCCCGGCAGCGAGGTCTTTGGTACAGGAACCGATACAAATGGTCTTCCTAACAATATCTTCAATCTGGTAGGCAAGATGATCGAGGCATTTAATACCAACGATTTGTCAAACCTGGACAGCTATGTTGATAAACTGGAATCGATAGCCGAGAATATTACGGTCAAGCTGGTTGATGTCGGACAAAAGTCCAGCTTCTTGTCTTTTTTAACGGAACGCTTAGCCGGTAATGAGTTTAACGCCACTAAAAAACAAACTGAGATTGAGTGCATTGATGCGGCCGAGGCTATTGTCAACTTTAATACTCAGGAAACCGCGTATTTAGCGGCGCTGGCTATGGGTAATAAGCTTCTGCAATATTCGTTGCTTGATTATATGAAATAGAATTCGGTAAAATAAAATGATTACTTTAGAAGGGTCGTCAAGGTTTATTTCACAAGTCTATATAGATACTAAAAAGGCGCAGCTTCAGCAGCATTACGAGCCCCCGGAAGTTGAGATCACCCGGGACAGGGGAGGTCTTGTCATAGATAATCCGCCGGCCCAATGGGATATTGATAACCGCGCCTTTTTTGATTCTATGGGTTTAAAGAGCATCAGCGCCCTGGCTGATGATTTGATTGAGCGAGGCAAAAAGGCTGCGCTGCAATCGGAGGCCGATGCTTGCCGAGAGGCGGATATATTAGCCGAACCGCATAACGAAAATGCCTTAAACGAAATAGCCATACAGCGTTCGCAAAAAACCATTGAAACGATGCTGGCCTTTATCCCGTCTTGTCCCCCCGAAATAAATTGGTACGGAGGCGGAGTTGAAATAGACTATACACCGGATCGGCTGAATTTTGCTTGGCAGACCGGAGGCGTGCAAGGCACTTATATTCCTTATCGCGTAGATTACAATGTCGTAAAATAAAAATAGAGAAGAGGAGTAGCTGACAAATGCAAATCAACAGCAAAGATTTCGGATTATTGGATATAACTCAAGAGGATATTATTAATTTTCCCAACGGACTTTTTGCTTTTGAAGAAGAACATAAATTTGTTTTGATTGATATGGACGGCTACAAGCAAAAATATTTACAGTCGTTGCAAACGGAGTACCTGCGCTTTATTATTTTTAATCCCGACGATATTGTGCTTGATTATCAGCCCCGGCTGCCCAAGGAAATTTTAACAATGTTTGAGGCCAACGGCGAGGAAGAGCTTGCTTTTTTTGTAATCGCTATGATTCCGGAAGATTTACACGAGATGACGGTCAACCTTAAAAGCCCCGTGATCATCAATCGTAATAACAAAATGGGAGCGCAAATTATTTTAGATCAGCAAAATTACCCGATCCGCTACCGAGTTTTCAGTCAGAGGAGGAGGGAATCGGCGTGTTAGTATTAAGCAGAAAAAGCGGCGAATCCTTCCTGATCGGAGAGAACATCGAGGTCTTTATCCTGGATGTGCAGAGCGAAAAAATCAAAGTTGGTATCGCGGCGCCGGCGGATATCCGAATCATCAGAAATGAATTGCGAGAAACGGAGAGAGCCAACCGCGATTCGGCCAGCTGCTGCGACTTTAAAGATTTTAAACTCATAATCGACCTCCAAGAGGCCTTGCTAAATCAAATATCATCATAATACTATTTAATTATTGATATTACCGGCTAACTTTATTAAGTGTTAGCCGGTAATTTTATAAAAATATCAATTAACATTAATGTTTTGGATTAATCCTACGATATATTAAGTGACAAAAGTTTTAGAGAGTTTGCAGCGTACGAGCAGACTTGACAAAACTGATGAGGAATGGATTCCGCAATCAAAAATTCAAGGAGGAAAAAACATGCGTATTAACAACAATATCGCCGCTTTAAACACTTTAAGACAGTATTCTTCTAACACCGTTGCCACCAACAAATCGATGGAAAAGCTCTCGTCCGGCAGCCGGATTAACCGCGCCGGTGACGACGCCGCCGGTCTCGCCATTTCCGAAAAAATGCGCGCCCAGATTCGCGGCATCAACATGGCTGCCGATAACAGCCAGAACGCGATTTCGCTGGTGCAAACCGCTGAGGGCGCTTTGACCGAGACTCACTCCATTTTGCAAAGAATGAACGAGCTGGCCGTCCAGTCCGCTTCCGACACCAACGAAACTATTGACCGTAACGCCTTAAACGCCGAGTTTCAGGAACTGGTTAAAGAAATTGACGACATCGCCAATCAGACCAAATTTAACAACAAAACATTATTGGACGGCTCGGTGGGCGTGGCGATTGATACCGCGACTTCCACTCTCGATGAAGTTGCCGGTGTGGCCAGCATGACAGCCAGCGGAGAAAGCATGACCTATACATTTGCCGATGACGGTACTGACCTGATTATTAACAATGGTTTGGGGGATAGCGTAACCTTAGATTCACCTGCCGCCGGAGATACGATTCGGGTAGCCCAATGGGGTATTGAAGTTAAATTAACTACCGGTTTTGAGGCAGGTACCCTCGACGGCACTCTTGTTACCGGCGCGTCCTCAGGCCTGACGATTCAGACCGGGGCCACCAACGGTGAAAAGCTGACTATTGATATTAACAGCATGAAGGCCGCCGATCTGGGCATAAGCGGCTCCACTAAGATCGACAC
>JAQVWQ010000093.1 GCA_028709615.1 Clostridia bacterium
TATCGCCGGGCGCAGCCTTTGTTTTTTTATTTGCCGGCCCCGTTTCCAACATTGCCTCTATTTTAGTGTTAAGTAAAGCTTTAGGCAAAAAAAACATCGTTTTATATATTTTTTCAGTGGTTGTGGCGGCTGTCGGCTTTGGCTTGCTTTTTGACCTGCTTTACCAGCGCTTTAACTTTACACTGCAAGGCAATCTGTCCTTGGGCTCAGCTGGCGCAGCCGGTGAGTATTTTAATTACGCCGCCGCCCTTGTCTTTTTTGTTATTACCGTAAAAGGAATTTACAAAACTTTAAAACACAAATTAGGCTTCCGTTAAAATTTTAATAAATAACTTGCGGTTTTTTTAAAAAATATTGCATAAAATATTTGACAATGGGTATTTTTCAATGTATAATTATGGGCGTGACCTTTAGCGGGATGTAGCGCAGTTTGGTAGCGCACCTGCTTTGGGAGCAGGGGGTCGCAGGTTCGAATCCTGTCATCCCGACCATTTTTAATTATACCTTGGGGTGTAGCCAAGCGGTAAGGCACCGGTCTCTGAAATCGTCATTCGCTGGTTCGAATCCAGCCTCCCCAGCCAATAAAAAGGCCCCGTCTTTAGCGGGGTTTTTTTATTTGGAATTTTAATTGGGAGGATTCGAACCGGCTATTTTAAGAGCGAAAGCGATTAAAATCTGGGGCGTCGTGCGCAGCCGAAGGCACCTTTAGGTGCCGCTATCCAGCCTCCCCAGCCAATAAAAAGGCCCTGCTTTTCAGCAGGGCTTTTTTATTGCAATTTAATTTAAAAGGATTCGAACCGGCAATTTTAAGAGCGCAGCGATTAAAATTTGGGGCGTCGTGCGCAGCCGAAGGCACCTTGAGGTGCCGCTATCCAGCCTCCCCAGCCAATAAAAAGGCCCTGCTTTTCAGCAGGGCTTTTTTATTGCAAATTAATTTAAAAGGATTCGAACCGGCTATTTTAAGAGCGAAAGCGATTAAAATCTAGGGCGTCGTGCGCAGCCGGTATTGTAACTATTTTGGTTCTATTCGGAAAAAGTCACCGCCTACAAAGACAAAATTCACCGTGGAATTAGAAGCAACACCAAACAAAGTACGCTTGCGCTTTTTACACAATGTTTGTGCAAAATTGGTGAACAAAATCAATGAAGCTTTTTATTTGTCCGGTCAAATACTTGTTTTTATGATAAGCGATTTTGAATTGACGAAAAAAACGGATTCCCTCAACGGGCTTTATTACCAATTCTCCGGATTCCGCTTCTTTTTCTACCGCGCGTCTGGATATAACGGAAACACCCAGCCCGGCAATCACCGCGGCTTTTATGGTATCAGCGTTATTACATGTCCAGGAAGCTTTCCATGAAAGCTGATGAGCCTTCATAGCATCTTCAAATGTTTTTCGAGTTCCGCTGCCTTGCTCCCGGATAATAAAATTTTCTTTTTCCAATTCAAGCGGATTGATTTCACACAGTCCTGCAAAACGATGACAATTTCCGCATATAAGCACCAGCTCATCGTCCATAAATGGTATGCACAGGATATCCGGAGAAGTAATTTCTCCTTCGACTAAGCCGATATCGGCCTTATCCATCAACAATCGTTTTTGAATGTGATAGGTATTATCTTCAAAAACCTCGACATCGGTATATAGGTTTGTGCGCCGGAATTCAGAAACGAGCTTCGGAAGCACTGTCGCTCCGACCGTAACACTTGCCCCTAACCGTATTGAGCCGCTCTCACGCAGGCTTTTCATTTCATTTTCAATATCAGCGTTCATCCGAATCATATGCCGGGAATAGCCGAGCAGCTTTTCTCCGGCCTGCGTTAGATAAAGCTTGCGTGAAAGCCGCTCAAAAAGCCGCACATCGTAAAATTTTTCAAGTTCGGCAATCGCCTGGCTCACAGCAGATTGTGACATATAAAGCGACTCTGCCGACTTTGTCATGTTCATTGTATCGCAAACTGTCACAAATATTTCTAAATGCCTGAGTGTCATTCTATGCTCCTAATAATAAGTATATACTTAATATCTTAATAAGATAATAATATTTTACTTATCATTTGTCAAGGAGTATTATATAAAACATAGAGGAAAGCTACCAAACAGTTCGGCGCACCCTGCGGTTCAAGCCGCAGTTTGTTTTGCAAAGCCCGTTTTGCCGCCAAAATAAGCTTTGCCAAGGCAGCATCGTACAATGCGCATCCGATCTTTGCGCGGTATTGCCCTAAAATTTATGATGGCGGCAGAACGGAGACTATCTTATGAAAACAATTATCAACAAAATACCGGGAATTCTTATTGCAGCCGTAATTTCGGTTCCTGCATGGCTGCTTGGAAAATCGTTTCCCATTATCGGAAGCCCGGTACTGGGCATACTGTTCGGCATGATACTGGCTTTTTGGAAGCGCCCGGTCTTATTTGACGACGGAATAAAATACACGTCGAAAAAACTGCTGCAATACTCCATTATATTGCTTGGGTTCGAAATGAATCTGTTCAATGTTTTTATGGTTGGCAGCCAGACGCTTATATTAATGTGTTTTACCCTGGCTGCGACTTTCTTAACCGCCTTTATTGTTGGAAAACTGCTCAAAGTTGACTCTAATACTGCTACCTTGGTCGGAGTCGGCACAGCCATCTGCGGCGGTTCGGCAATTGCAGCGACTGCTCCGGTTATTCATGCCGACGAAAAGGAGGTTGCTTACTCAATTTCAACCATCTTTCTTTTTAATGTAATTGCAGCATTTTTGTTCCCTTTTCTTGGACATGTCCTTGGCATGAATGACCAAAGCTTCGGTATGTGGACCGGGACCGCAGTGAACGATACATCTTCAGTCGTCGCAGCGGGTTATACTTTCAGCAATGCGGCGGGTAATCTTGCGGTTATCGTAAAGCTTACAAGGACGCTGATGATAGTACCGGTAACGCTTGTCCTTGCGCTTTATACATCGAAAAAGACAGCCGGCGGTAAATTGGGCAGCGGTTACAGCATCGCGAAAATATTTCCTTGGTTTGTGCTTTGGTTTGTAGCCGCCTCCGTTCTCAACACTTTTGTACCTATCCCACAGGGCATAGGCAGCTTTCTTGCTCAAGCAGGAAGATTCGTCATAGTAATGGCAATGGCTTCAATCGGACTGAACACAAATATAGTAAAACTCGTAAAAAGCGGCGGCAAACCGATTCTGCTGGGAGCTATCTGCTGGGTAGTTCTATCGTTAACCTCGCTCGGCGTACAATTTGCAATATTAAAAATGTAATCCATCAGCATTCTCCTAAGGTGGAGCCTCAGAGCACAAGCATTCGTATTCGGAATGAGTATGCCGGAAAATCAGCAACTCTCGAGAAGGCAAAAAGTCGTCCACGGCATCAAACCATCAGCCCGGTCAATGGCAAATCTACAATATGATAGCAAAAACCACACAGAAGCATTTATACTTTTGTGTGGTCTTTACTTTTACCTCCGCTTGAAGAGAGTCGGCCAAAAATAATTTGTTTTGAGTAATCCCTTTGACGAATGCTCTTTTCAGCAGGGCTTTTTTCTTGCAATAACTAATAATTTTTTATATAAATGGATAAAATGAATTTTATACAGCTATCAAGTAAAATAATTAAAGGTGGTACTAAATGGACTCATTTAAAAGAATACCTGCTCATATCGGCATTATCCCGGACGGGAACAGAAGATGGGCTGAAGAAAACGGTTACCACAAGAAAGATGGTTATGAGCATGGCATTAACCCGGGGTTTGAGCTTTATGAAATGATGCTTGAATACGGTATAAAAGAAGCCACTTTTTACGGTTTTACAAAAGATAATAATAAAAGAGAGCGATCGCAGCGGGATGCCTTTACTAAGGCCTGCGTAGAGGCTGTTGAGCTTTTAAGCGGCAGGGACGCTAATTTGCTGGTGATCGGCAATACCGATTCTCCGGCCTTCCCGGCAGAATTGAGTAAATACGCCAACAAAAGGGTAGCTTTTGGGCGGGGCCTGATTAATATAAACTTCCTTGTCAATTATGATTGGGAATGGGATTTAAAAAATATGATGAGAAACAGCTGCTTGGCCTCTTGCGATATTTCCCGAATTGATTTGATTATCAGATGGGGAGGGCGAAGGCGTTTGAGCGGTTTTTTGCCGGCGCAATCCGTCTATGCCGATTTTTATATTATCGAAGATTACTGGCCGGCTTTTAGCAAATCACATTTTATTGATGCGCTAAAATGGTATCAGGATTGTGATGTAACCTTGGGGGGTTAAAAAATCCTCTCTGCTTTCTGCAGAGAGGATTTTTTTACTCATTGTTATTTTATAGCTCTATGTTTTTTTTCTTCAGTTTAAACATGCCCACCTGTTCTTTAAGAAGTTGTGCCTGACTCGAGAGCTCTTCGCTGAGTGAGGCTCCTTCTTGAGAAATGGCGGAATTAGATTGAATAACAGAGGACACCTGCATAACCCCTTGGTTGATTTGCTCGATGCCGATAGCCTGTTCGTTGGAGGCTTCGGAAATATCGCTTACCAGGGCTACTACCCTTCCCACTTCCTTGACGATCAGAGCGAGAGCTTCGGAGGTTTCTTTAGCAATCTTTGAGCCGTCCTCAGCCTTCTTAATGGAGCCTTCAATCATGTCAGTGGTTTCTTTAGCCGCATTTGCCGATTTTGCGGCCAAGGTTCTTACTTCTTCTGCTACTACGGCAAAGCCTTTGCCGTGCTGCCCGGCCCTGGCTGCTTCAACAGCGGCATTTAAGGCCAGGATATTTGTCTGAAAAGCAATTTCGTCGATAACCTTAATGATCTTGGAAATATTGCTTGAGGATTCATTGATCTCTTCCATCGCTTTAAGCATTTCTCCCATATGGACATTGCCCTTATTGGCATTCTCTTTTGTCGATATGACGAGCCTATTGGCCTCGTTAGCGTTATTGGCGTTTTGTTTGGTCTGAGCGGAAAGCTCTTCAATAGAGGCCGACAGCTCTTCAACAGAGCTGGCCTGCTCCGAGGCAC
>JAQVWQ010000094.1 GCA_028709615.1 Clostridia bacterium
ATAAGCTTGGCTTTTGGTGTGGTTTTAGCAATAGCAGCAGCAAATAAGCTTTGGTTTGAGTTTTTACAGTTTACCAATAGCACCGATTTTAACCTTTTGGACCCCATTTTTAATAAAGATGTTTCATTTTATATATTAAAACTGGATTTTATCAAGGGCTTAAATGAAATGTTCATTGGCGCGCTGATTGGCTTTGCCATTGTTATTTTTGTTTATTATATGCTGTTACTTTCGTTGCGCCGTCCGCAAATTTTTGAAGAAGTGCCACACTACGATGAAAATGAAAACAACCTTCATTTTATTAACGGAGCAGGGGGCGGTAACCCTTTCGGCGACTTTGCCAAGGTCTTCGGACAAGGCGGCAGACCTAAAAAAACCAAAAAGCAATTAGACAAAGGTAATATGAGCGAGCTCTTATCTTTAACCTCAGGTCATATTAAGGTTTTGGGAGTACTTTTCTTTTTAAGTATGGGCCTGGCTTTTTACCTTAAACAATTTGATTTACTTTCAACCAACAGTGTCGGAGTTGTCTATGGTCCGGGATTTACCGAGATCAACATTACCTTATGGGTTTACCGTATATTAATGGCGCTCTCCGTAGCTGCTGCAGGCGGTTTTGTATGGGGTCTGCAACAACGCAGCATTAAAAAAATTCTTATTATACCTGCCTTGATGCTGGCTGTTTCCTTGCTGGGAGCCTTAGGTGCCACTTTAGTACAAAGCTTAGTTGTGTCTCCCGACGAATTAAATAAAGAAGCCCAATATTTGGATAATAACATTAACTTTACCCGTAACGCCTATAATTTACAAGATATTACTGTTCAAAGCTTTGCAGCAAAAAACATCTTGAAGAAAGAGGATATTTTAAATAATACTGAAACCATTTCCAATATACGCATCAACGACTATGAACCTGCAGAAAAATTTTATAATCAAACACAGAGCATTAGACTTTATTATAAATTCTTTGATGTCGATGTTGACCGTTATATGGTCAACAACGAATATACTCAAACTTTTTTGTCAGCTCGTGAAATTGACGAAAGCAAAACTACCGAACAATGGCTTACACAGCATCTTAAATACACTCACGGTTATGGCATAACCCTTTCTCGCGTGGATAAGGTCACCGAAAGCGGCCAGCCCGATATGTTAATAGACAGTATCCCGCCTGTTTCCGAGGTAGAAGAAATACAAATAACCCGACCGGAAATATATTTTGGCGAGGCCACAAATAGCTATATTGTAGTCAACACCGATGAAAAAGAATTTGATTACCCCAGCGGCGATAACAATGTCTATACCATCTACGATGGTACTGCGGGAATTAAACTCAATTTTATTAACCGACTTTTGTTTGCTATTCGTGAACAAAGCCTTAAACTTCTCGTTTCTACCAATATCAATAAAGATTCAAAAATCGTTATTAACCGCAAAATAAACGAAAGAGTAGAAAAAATAGCACCGTTCCTGGAGTATGAGCAAGATCCCTATATAGTAACGGTTGACGGTAAGCTTTATTGGTTTATCGATGCTTATACTACAAGCAACAACTATCCGTATTCCGAACCGTATGCAGAACAAACTTCAATAAACTATGTTCGCAACTCTATAAAAGTTGTTATTGATGCCTATAATGGGGATGTCAGCTATTACATTGTTGATGACAAAGATCCGATCGCCCAAACCCTAGCCAATATTTATCCTGATTTATTTAAATCATATGAAGAAATGCCGGAATCTCTGCGCGCTCATATCCGTTACCCGGACACTCTTTTGGCCATTCAATCTCAGGTTTATGCCAAATATCATATGACTGATGTTAATGTTTTCTATCAAAACGAAGACGGCTGGAGTATAGCAACAGAAATATACGGAACAGAAGAAGCACTAATGACTCCGAAATATTATATTATGAAATTACCGGGCGAGGAAAAGGCGGAATTTATCAGTTCTGTACCCTATACTCCTTCCGGCAAATATAATATGACTGCGCTTTTTGTCGCTCGCAGCGACGCACCCAATTACGGCGATTTGATTTTGTATCAGCTTCCCAAGGACAGAATAATTTATGGGCCACGCCAAATTGAAGCACAGATTAATCAGCATACAGAAATAGCACAGGATTTTACTCTTTGGAGCTCCGCCGGCTCAATTTATTCGCGCGGAAATATGTTTATAATTCCGATTGAAGATTCGATCATGTATGTTGAGCCTATTTATTTAGAATCTGCCAACAGTTCTTTACCCGAGGTTAAACGCGTAATTGTTTATTATAACGAAAGAATAGCTTATGCGGCCACATTGGCAGCTGCCCTTGACCAAATGTTCGGCTCAGGCACCGGCGACTTTTTACAAGGCGGCCCTCCCTCTGATACTTCCGTGCCGATTACTGATAGCGAAAATAGCGTGTTAGACTTCAACACTATTATTCTCAAGGCTAACGAAGCCTATAACAACGCCATTAAAGCACAACAAAACGGTAATTGGGCTTCTTACGGAGAATATCTCAATGAGCTTGGCAAATATCTTAAATTACTTGAACAATAAAGGATTTTCCCACAGAGTGACGAATATTTTTATACATCATTTTATTATTAGGAGTGATAGAATTGGCTGAAATGCCTCCTAAACCTGCCCAACAAGGAGAAACCTTATTTGTTGAAATTGCACCGGCTGATATTGATTTTTTTAATAAATTAATTGAAGGCTATGATAATCTAGCCTTGGTAACAACGCTGGACGCTAAATTAGGCAAGGTTGCTTTATGGGTTTCGGAATATGCAAAAAAAGATATATTAGGAATATTAAAATGCTTACCTATACCCGTAAAACTATTAAATCAAGAATAAAAAAGAGGCTCAAAGCCTCTTTTTTTGTTGTATTTATAAAGTATTAGGCGATAATTTTATCAAGGATATATAAAATAAACGGCAAATTATTATCTGTAAATGATTATTTTACGAGGTATAAAGATGCTGCTTTTTATTAAAAAGAAACATTTATTGGCTGCTGTAATTTCCATTGCTGTTTTAGCTTTAATCGGTATTTCCTGGTCATTAAATCTGCCGTACGAAGAGCCTGTCAGTGAGCCTGTTAACGCAACCTCTCAGTCTTTGAACGAAAAGCAAAAAGAGCTGGCAGAGGCTATTCGTAATTACTATACAGGCAACGGCAGCTTTGAAGAGGCATATGACATCTATACTCAAATTGAAGATTTTGAAAAAATTATTGAAGAAGAAAAGAATCAAAAATGAAATTGCACTTTTCATCTTTTAGGTATATAATAAATATATTATATAAAGAAGGTGAAAAAGTGATTATTAAAACAGAAAAAGAACTGGAAAAAATGCAAGAAATCGGCGCGATTTGCGCCCTTGTACTTAAAGAAATGGGCGAAGCCGTAGAAGCCGGAATCAGTACCTTAGAACTGGATATGATCGGTAAGGCCGCCTTTGCCCGCTATGGTGCCGTATCCGCACCGATAGCCTGCTATAATTTCCCCGGCTATACCTGTATCAGTGTCAACGAAGTAGTGGCGCACGGAATTCCCTCAGACAAAAAAATCCTCAAAAAAGGCGATTTAATTAATATTGATGTTTCGGCACATAAAGACGGATATTTTTCCGATACCGCCTATACATATAGTGTAGGAGAAGTATTTGGTCATAAAAAAAAGCTTATGGACTGCTCATACCGTGCTCGAGATTTAGCTATTGCCTGCGCCGTTGCCGGCGGCAGGCTTAACGAACTGGGCAAACAGGTCGAAAAAGAGGCCAAACGCAACGGATTTACCACTATTAAAAATCTTTGCGGCCACGGGGTAGGTAAAACCCTGCATGACGAACCAGAAAGCATTTATAATTACCACGAAAAGCTTGACCGACGAATCATCAAGGAAGGAATGGCTTTGGCCATTGAAACCTTTGTTTCCGAGCGCGATAATTATGTGGAAGATTTCGGTGATGATGGCTGGACATTAGTAACGCCCAATAAATGCCAGGTCGTACAGTATGAGCATAGCGTTATGGTCACAGACGGCGAGCCTTTGATACTGACTGTTCCGGATGCTTCCTTCCTAAAATAAAAGGAGGTTTTTAATATTATGAATGTGGTTTTAATCTCCGGCAGCCCACGCGCCGACGGCAACACCGAACAAATTATTCGTGCCTGTGCGGCAACCGTAGAACAAGCCGGCTTGACCCCGCAAATAATTTATCTGCGTGACAATGATATCTTTGCCTGCAAAGCCTGCGGCTATTGTAAACAAAACGGAAAATGCCGTTTGGACGACTGTTTAAACGAAATAATAGAGCAGGTGAGGGGGGCAAAGGGACTGATTGTTGCCAGCCCCGTTTATTTTGGCACCGCAAGAGGAGATGTTATGTGCCTGATGCAGCGCTTGGGTATGGTCTCCCGCTCATCGGATCAGTTTTTAGATGGTATGGTCGGCGGCCCGATTGCCGTTGCTCGCCGCGGCGGGCAAACAATTACCTTATCCGAAATGCTGATGTTTTTCTTTATTAACGGTATGATTGTGCCCGGCTCTACCTACTGGAATATGGTTGTAGGAAACCACATAAAAGGCTCGGCCATGGAGGATACCGAGGGTATCAACACTGTTACTGCCTTTACAGAAAATCTTTGCAATTTAATTAAAAAGATTAATTAATAACTTAAGTAAATAAAAAAGGCTGCTCGAGTAGCAGTCTTTTTGTTTATGATTAAAAGTACCGTGCTTAAAATAAGTTCATAAAATCTATACGAATTTAAAAATGTTATAAAAAGCTCCAAGCAAAAGCCCCACAAATACGCAGATAAAAGCGCAAATGCAGGGCTTTTGTTTGTGGCGGGGGCAGAAGGCCTCGAACCCTC